>NZ_SRIO01000002.1 GCF_004684205.1 Candidatus Macondimonas diazotrophica | reverse complement strand
GTGAGATCGATCGACGTCTCCACTGAAATCCGTCTGGCAGTCCTCGGCGATTGGGTTCCTCCCCAACTCGCCGACGTGCTCGCCATACAGCGCGCCGAAGAACCGGAAACCATAGCCGTTCTGATCGGCACAGCGGCCACCGGACAACAACAGGAACGACCTGACGACAGCTTCGACTTCGCGTTGTCCGCCGCACATCAGGAGTGGCCAGGTTGGGTTTGCGAACCGCTGTGGCACGACACCCTGGCCGTCGCCGTGGCAAAGCGATCTCACTTGCTGGCCTACCACGAAGTACCCTGCCAGGAAGCGCTCAAGCAGCCGCTGATCTATGCACGATCAACGGCCGAAGCATCTTGGCGCACGGCCGCACAGAGCGCATTCGAGAACGAACTGTGGAACCGAGAAGAAGCCGTCAGTACATTCGAGGTCGCGATGACAATGGTCGCAGCGGGGTACGGAATTGCTGTGGCCCCATCCAAGAGGCTTGCCGGATATCAATGCCAAGGCATCGCTCTGCGGCCGTTGGCAAGCACACCGATGATCGTGACCGCCTACCTGATTCGACCCGATGTTTCCCTGACGGCGCCTCAAGAGAGTTTTCTTCGACGCGCTCGCTCAATGTCCTGAGCAGCCTCAGCCCCGCACGCGCCTCATTCCCGTTCAGTGACTTTCAGCAAGGCCCTGCGTCGCTTCGACAGCGGCCCAAAGGTTTCCATGACCTCGCTCATCGAATCGCCACGGGCCAGCGCATCAAGGATGTCCGCCCAATCCTGCATGATGATCTTCCGCGATGAAATGTACTTGGTGTGGTCATAGGGTGCGCGCGACGAATCCTTCTTCCGCTTCGAGTGCGCCAGTTGCAGATCGACCCGGTTCTCGGGATAGCTCAACAGGCCAAGCAGCGTAGTGGCAGTTGAGCGGAAGCCGTGCGAGGAAAACCGTCCGCCATAACCCATGCGCTCCAACACCTTGTTGAGCGTTGTGGCTGAGATCGTCTCCCCCGGCTTCCGATAGCTGGGGAACAGCACCTTGCCGCCACCCGTCAGCGTGTGCAGCTCCTTCAAGAGCGCAATCGCCTGTTTCGAGAGCGGAACGATGTGAGGATCGCGCATCTTCATGCGCCCCGCAGGCACCGTCCACAACGCACTGTCCAGATCGAACTCGGACCAGTGCGCCTTGCGCAGTTCGGCCGTGCGGACGTAGGTCAAAGCCATCAACCGCAATGCAATAACGGTGGCCCGGTAGCCCGCGTCATCCACGCCGTTCAAGAAGGTCGGAATCTCCTGCCACGTCAGCGGTGGATGATGTCGAACTCTCGGGCGCTTGACCGATCGCTTCAGCAAGGCAGATGGGTCGTTGTCACAGAGCCCTTCGCCCGACGCATATCCGAAGATCTGACCGAACCACTGTCGGATCAGGATCGCAACGGTCGGGGCACCACGCTCAACCACACGTTGAATGATGGGACGCAGGTGAGAAGCCCTGATGGCACCGAACGGCAGCTTGCCAATGTGGGGAAACACGTCCTTTTCAAGAACGGTCTTGACCTGATCCTCGTACCCTTCGCCCCACTGCACATTGCTCGCCATCCACTTGCGGGCAACTTCTTCGAATGTGTACTCGTTCTGCTCGACCTGATTGGCGATCTTTACCCGCTTCTCCAGGATCGGATCACGACCTTCACGGACCAGCGCACGCGCCCAATCGCGCTCCTTGCGTGCAGCCTCCAAGGACACCTTGGGGAAGGTGCCGATTGAGTAGTTGTGGGGAGTCTTCCCAAGGCGGTATCGATACCACCAGAGCTTGCTTCCGTTGACCTGGATACGCACGTACAGGCTACCGCCGTCCCTGAGCAGGTAGGGACGAGGACCAGGTTGCGCCGCCTCGATCTTGCGGACTGTAAGGAGGTTGAGTGCCATGTGTATAACGCCCTCCGTTCGAGTCGTTATACACACCATTATACACTTTTGCAGTGGATCGGTCTAGCTGGCAGTAGACGACAGCATACAATCAACCATTGATAATCAACGACTTACACTTCTTCCTTGGAAGTCAGCAGTCCTCAGTGGACGTCAATCGTAGTTATCGATCATCAATATCATGCTGCTTGCACCATTCGCCGGTGGATGGGCCTCACGCCAGACACATCCGAGAATGACAGGCCGAAACCGCCATTATCCGATGAATCCTTGCCCGGGGGATAGCGCCGGTCGGCCAGAGTCCGCCCGACCCGTATCCTGATCGCCTCACGCGATCATGATCTGCATCAATGCCTGCCTCGAAGCAGCGCTTTAAGGTCACACCCAGACTGACCACTTCGCAGTCATAACCGAACAAGACAAAGGTAGGTGAACCATGAAGCAGATCACGGGGCGTCGGTTGGGGGCGCTGGCTGCAGTGTCGATGATGGGCATTTGCGGGACCGCAGGCGCCTATGAAGGCGGCGACATGCTCGTGCGCGCAGGCCCCACCTGGGTCTTCCCGAACGACGACAGCAGTGCCGTACATCCCATTCCCGGCAGCGGCGTGGAAGTCCAGGACGGCATCAGCCTCGGTTTTTCCGTCACCTACATGGTGACCCCTCAGATCGGCGTGGAACTGCTGGCCGCACTCCCCTTCAAGCACGACATCAAGGGCGAAGGCAGCCTGAATGGCGTGGACATCGGCCGCATCAAGCATCTGCCGCCCACACTGACCCTGCAGTGGTATCCGCAACTGGGCGTGGACTGGGTGCAGCCTTACATCGGGGCGGGTGTGAACTACACCACTTTTTTTGATGAACAAGCCGACGGCGACCTGGAAGCCATCGTCGGGAAGACCAAGATCTCCCTCGACGATTCCTGGGGCTACGCTGTGGAATTGGGCGCGGACTGGGCGGTTTCCGACAACTGCTTCATCAACACCAGCCTCTGGTATGTCGACATCTCCACCGACGCCACCCTGAAAACGGCGGGTGCAGGCACCCTCAAGACCGATGTCGATATTGACCCGCTGGTGTTCATGCTGGGTGTAGGGATGCGCTTCTAGTCGCCGTGTTCAAGCCTCCGCAAGGGGCTTGGGGCAGGAATTCCTGCAACAGATGAGCATTGACGCCGGGAAATCCCCGGCGTTTTTTATGGGCCGGGCTTGTTGCCAAGCTCCGGCGATTCAGGTTGAATCATCCGATCGAACCAACTTCCCAGAATACGATGGAACCCAGCGAGATGAACGCGAACGCCCATTCCTTCGACGTGACCATTCAGGATTTCCCCGATCGTGTCATCCAAAGCTCCCACACGCAGCCGGTCCTGGTGGATTTCTGGGCCACTTGGTGCGGCCCATGCAAGACCTTGACACCCATTCTCGAACAGTTGGCTGAAGACTATGGCGGCGCCTTCCTGCTGGCCAAGGTGGACATCGACAAGGAAGCCGCGCTGGCCAACCACCACGGCGTTCGCAGTGTTCCGACCGTATTGCTTTACAAGGGCGGGCAACCTGTCGACGGCTTTACGGGCGCCCAGCCGGAAGGTGCGATTCGAGCGCTGCTGGCGCATCATGGCATTGAGCCGCCCCCGATCTCGGCATTGGACGAGGGCCTTCAGGCGCTTGAATCCGGCCGCTTGGATGCCGCCCAGCGTCTGCTGGAAACGGCACTCGCCGAGGAACCGGGAAACACGCAGGCCACTGTTGGGCTTGCACGGCTGGCTGCCGCACGAGGTGATGTCAAAGCTGCCCGGGACCAACTTGAAGCGCTCACCGAGGTGCAACGGCAGAGCCCAGAAGCTGGGGCCGTCAGCGCGTGGCTGGAACTCAACGCATTCATTGCCGACGGACCGCCTCCCCAAGCCCTGCAGGACATGCTGCAAAAGTGGCCAGATGATCTCGAAGCTGGTTTCCGGCTGGCCATCTGGCGTCTTCTGGCCGGCGATGCAGAAGCATCCGTCGCCGATCTGCTGGCGATCATGCAGAAAGATCGCCAGTTCCGCGATGACGGCGCGCGCAAAGCCTTGCTGCTTGTCTTCGATTATCTGGGCGCGAGTCACCCGCTCGTTCGAAAAGCGCGCGGTCGAATGGCCATGCTGTTGAACTGAATTCGGTCCCAAATCGCGCTCAGCCGGACATCCGACGCGACATTCATCCAGACCAGGGAAGGTGGAAATGGATATCCATGCCCTCGGGCGCCTCCACTTGCGGGGAGATCGGTTCGTCGATGAATTTGGCCGCGAAGTCACGCTGCGCGGCATCAACCTGGGTGGGGACAGCAAAGTCCCCTTCCCGCATGGCGGCACCCACCTTCCCTCGGATTTCTCGAATCACCGGACAGTGTCCTTCATCGGTCGTCCATTCCCACTGGCCGAAGCGGACACACACTTTCGTCGCCTGCGCCACTGGGGATTCAATAGCCTGCGGCTCCTGACCACCTGGGAGGCCATTGAGCATGCTGGCCCTGGACAGTACGACGAAGCCTATCTCGACTACTACACCCATATCTGCGAGCAAGCCGGCCACTTCGGTTTCTACGTGCTGGTCGATTTCCACCAGGATGTGTTCAGCCGGATGACCGGCGGCGACGGCGCACCCGGATGGGTCTTCGACGCCGTGGGACTCGATTTCACCCGTTTCGCAGCGGCTGACGCGGCCCATGTCATGCAGGCAGTCTATGACTATGGCGATCCGCGACCGCGCCAGCCGGAACGCTATGCCCAGATGAGCTGGGCAAATAATTACAACATGCCCGCCAATGGGGTGATGTGGACCCTCTTCTTCGGCGGTGCCCGCTTCACTCCGACCTTCCGCATCGAGGGACAAAACGTCCAGGATTATCTTCAAGGCCATTTTTTCGGCGCCCAGCGGGCGCTCGCCGAACGGCTCGCTCATCTCCCGCATGTCATCGGCTTCGATATCCTGAACGAACCGCATGGGGGATGGATCGGCATTTCCCTGAGCCGACCTCATCTGAAGAAAACCCCTGAAGACCCACGAATGGTCCTCCCGGGTGCAGCCTGGACGCCGCTCGACGCACTGGCGGTTCTTCAAGGCAAACCGCGCCAACTCCCCAACATGGTTATTTCACTGCTCCGCCTCGGTGTGGTTCAAAAAGGCACCCGAGTGGCCAATCCCAACGGAATTCGGGTCTGGCAGGCGGGCCGACATGATCCATTCGAGGCCGCGGGGGCCTATGAACAGGCCGGTGACGACGTGATCGCGCTGCGTGAGAACTTCTTTCAGCACCACAAAGGGGAAGCGGTCGACTTCTCGAACGATCATCTCGCACCTTTTTATGAACGCGCTGCCGCCAATCTCCGTGCCATTCGTCCGGACTGGCTGATCTTCGCCGAACCAGATCTGTTGGCGGATCCCGCGCACAGCTTCCCCACCCGACTTCCGGTCAACACCGTCAATGCCGGGCATTGCTACGAGGTCTCGACGCTGGTGCTCAAGCGCGTGCTCGAACCGATTGGCATCAATCTGATGCACGGGCGTGTCCTGCTGGGCCCGCGCCGAATCGAGGCGGATTATCGCCGTGAACTGTCGCAGGTCCGCCGTTGCTCCGATCGGGTAAACGGGGGCTGCCCGACGCTGATCGGCGAATTCGGCATCCCCTTCGACCTCCGCGAGGGACATGCCTACCGTGCCTTTGCCGCCGGAAACCACGGTGCCCGGCCGTGGCGTTCCCATGTGCGCGCCCTGCAACGGATGTACAACGCGTTGGATGCTCTCGGACTGAGCGCCATGCTGTGGAACTACACGGCGAGCAACCGCAACCATCTCGCGATCGGCGATGGCTGGAACCAGGAGGATCTCAGCGTCTTCAGCGAAGATCAGCGACTCGATCCGGATAATCTCGATAGTGGTGGACGCGCCCTGGACGGCTTCGTGCGGCCGTATGTCCGCTGCGTTCAAGGTCGACTCGTTCGGATGCGATTCGACTCACGGCGACGGACTTTCGAGTTGATTTTCGATGCCGATCCCACCGTACCGGCACCGACTGAAATTTTCGTTCCGGAACGCCAATTTCCAAACGGCTATCGCATCGAAGCGAATCAACTGATCATCCAGCGGGATGAGGAAAACGATGACCGTTCACGGCTCCGGCTCACGGCCTCCCGGAAAGGCCGCCACACGGTGTGCTTATCGTGTTCCAGAAATGCGTCGCCCTCGTCAGGTGGCTAAAGCCACTTGCGAGGGCGAACAATGCGTCTCGGCGCTCAGTTAGTGGAGTTGATTCTCAAAGGCGCGAAGCTGTTCTTCGGCGCGCTCCCGGGTAATGCCGTAGCGCTCCTGGATCTTCCCCAGAAGATAGTCTCGATCACCCTCCAACTGAGCGAGATCATCATCCGTGAGTTTTCCCCACTGCGCCTTGATCCGTCCGCTCAATTGCTTCCACTTCCCTTTGATCTGATCTTCGTTCATTGCATCCTCCGTAAGGTTGACCTAACTCGGCAAAAGACCGAACCAATCGCCCACCGGTTCCGATTACGAACCCACCTTCAACGCATCACTGTTGACTTTTTTCACCCCTTTTACGCCCTTGGTGATACGCACGGCCTTGTCACGCATCGCCTCACTGGGAAGCAGTCCAGCCAGCGTCACGACGCCACTCTTTGTCGAAACATTGATGTCGAAACCTTTCACCTCGTCATCCGCCAGAAGCTGCGCCTTCACCTTGGTGGTAATCCAGGCATCACCCGCCATCTGTTCCCCTTCGACTGCGGCATCCTTGGCCTTGGCGGTCGCGGTTTGAGGATTCATGGACGAATCACCGATGATCAGCGCGTTGGCCACGGCCTGAACGCCTTCAACCCCGTGAGCAACCTCCTCGGCCTTTTCCTTGGCCGTTTCGTTCGGCGCGGTGCCCCGCAACGTCACGACACCCGCCTTGGTATCGACATTGATGTTGATGCTCCGCGTTACCTCGTTTGCCAGCAGCCGCGTCTTGACCTGGGCCGTAATGGCGGCATCGTCAACGCGCTCGGTTGCGCTACGCTCGGCTGCCATCGCCGCAGGAACCATGACGAACGAGGAACAGGCTGCCAAACCAACCATCAGCGTGGTGGCCTGCATAAAGGATCTCGCTTTGCTTTGTTTTTGCATTTCACTTTCTCCGAACTTGACGTTCAAATGGCACAAAATCTTCATTCAATGACGCTCTGAATCCGAATGTTCAAACCCGATTTCTGTTTCTGAAAAAGGACAAGACAAATAAAACCAGAAAGAGAACGAACAGAACCTGGGCAATCCAGCTAGCCGTTCCGGCAACACCACTGAATCCCAGCGCGCCCGCCAGGATGGCGATGATCAAAAACATCAGGGCATAACTCAACATGATATGCTTCCTCCTGTAGTGTCCGGACTCGTTGGATGATGATGAATATCGAAAGTTCCCCTTGTTGATAATTTTGCAAAAAAAGATTCAACAGATAACCGGGAAACAAAAAACTGTCTCCGAATGACAACATGGATGACCCTGCAGCGCCAAGAAAACGGCAACGCGACCAAATCGATGTCAAGGTTAAAAGCTCGGACAGACTGAACTTGTGGAAGTTCATTTGATGGGCAGAATCGCTTGCGCGAGAGCAAAAACGAATGCCATGAGAATGGCCGTCAGGCGACTCACCCGAGAACTGAACCACGACCCGGAGAATCCAAAGCGCGCATTCGGTCTTGCAAGAAAAATGCCCCTATCCTGAGAGGCAGGGCACGCGCAGCAGCCAAACATTCACTGAAGATGGTTGGAGATGGTCGAGACAGAAGAGATAAAACGTTAATACCATCATCGACCGGGAAGCGATCCGTATACGGGCCGGTCACCCACCGGTGACCGTTTCCGACAACGCCCGCTCAAACTGCTGACGAATTCGTTTCCCGAGCCGAATCGGCGGCCATCGCCCGCACTGCGCGTGTCGGTTGAGCGATGCGTTGGGCGACATGCAGTGGAATCGCCAAGACCACACCCACACCCAGAATCTGGTGAACCAGACTGGCCAGTGACCGCAAAGCATCGTTGCCGCTGTAGTAGAGCACCAGAGCGGTACTCATCAACACACCGAGCAAGATCATCACGCTCACGCCGGTGGCACGACTGCGGCCAGCGCGCCAACCGGCTGCGACGTGCTGCCCCAGAAAGATTCCGGTGGCGATGGCCATGACATAGCCCAGGATCCCGTGATAGATCATGAGTTGGTGAAGCATGGCGTACGGTCTATGCTCTCCCGAAAAACCGCCAGTGGCGTAGTGGATGATCATCCACGCGCTCCCCGTCACTGCCAATCCGGACAAGGTCAGGTAGAGAAACAGACGTTGCCAGAGAGGAGCACTGTTCGTACGTTGCACCTCAAGCATGATCCACCTCCTTAAGCGCATCTCGGAAAGTGATAAACGTGGGCATCGAGTTCTTTAAATAGCTGCGCCACGACAGCGTCGTCCGGACGCATCAGGGTCGCGATCTTGGTCAAGGCATCGGCGTACATGCACAGGGGAGCCGTGACGGTCACGCTACCGGAAACTGCCACGGGCTGGCCGGTAACTGGATCCACGACGGCACTTGGCACGTCGGCCTGCGTATTCAGGAAGTAGCCGCCCGTGGTGGCGACGGCACAGGCGCGATACCGGCCCAATTGCCAGATCTCTGTTGGCCGTCGTGGATTGCGCAGCCCGATTTCCTGCGCCACCGGCCCAAACAGGCGCAGATCGCCGCCCGCATTGACACATCCGGATCTCACACCGTGAATGTTGAGCAGCGCGATTGCCTGATCGACGGCGTAGCCTTTGGCGATCCCGTCCAGGTTAATGGTCAGCGGCTGCTTCAGGAAAACACCGCCTTCCTCATCCAACAGCAGGTCACTCATGGTCCCCTGACGCTGCGCTCCACCCTCGATCGGCCCCTCGGGCAACACGCCGGCACGCCGTAAATGGCGCTCACAGGTAACATCGAACAGGCCCCCACTACGCTCGTACATCCTTGATGCAGCATGCAGCACGCATACGGTGCGGGGGTCGATGCGAGCCCACCGGCCTGCCGGCATTCGGTTGATGCGGCTGACATCGCTCTCGGTTTCATACCAGCTCATCAAGCGGTGAACACGTGCGACTTCCGCAAACACGGCATCGAACGTCTGGGCCGGATAGACATCTTCCGGCCCCTCCAGGGTCACTTCCACGAAGGTCCCCAAGAGCGGCTGAGCGCGTCGCCACGAGCGGAACTCAGTGCGGACGGATAGCGACATCGTAGGTAGCCAGCAGTCGGCGAACGCCATCGGTAATGTGCACACAGGACAAGGTGGCCCCAGAGATATTCTGGATGTCTTCGGTTACTTGCAGCGTATCGGCACTGGTCTTGCCCGTGAACTGGGCTCGCCACCCCACGCGGCGAACTTCGTCGCCATGGGTTTCTCGGTAATCCATGATCTCGATTTGCCGCACTGCTCCCGCATCGTCCAAGGCAACCGCATAGGTGATGAACTCATGCTTGCCGAGCACCTGATCGACCAGAAAGTACCCGCCGCTGGCCGCGCGCCAGAGCTTGAGCGAAGATTGGCGTACCTTGGTCCTGGCCCGCCGCTCGATGGCTTTCTTCTGATCGGCGCTCAACGTTATCGGCAGCGGCGTCAGTACCGTATCGGGAAACATCAGCACCTGAGCCTGCTCTACCGAGAGATACTGCACGGCGTAGCATACCGGCGACACCGCGAGCGCGGCGAAAGGGATCATCAGGAAGGGAGAACGCTCGCTCATGCCGAGCCTCCGTCGTCAGAAGTTGTAACCGACCTTCAGGCGAATCTCGCGCTTTTCGTGCTCATGCAGATGCAGATCCTCATCGCGACTTGCATCCGCGGGCCGCCCCGTCAACTGCGGCAGATAGGTCAAGGTCCACCACCAACGCTCAGCGCCATAGTGCAGGCTCGGGCCTGCGAACAGCGCATAGTGTTCACGCACATCACTGTCCGGCCAATCGGGATACTCTGAGTGATAACGCGCCTCCAGGGCCCCGAACCACTTGGGTGCAAACCGATAGGACACACCCGATGTCACCTCGAACGCCAACTCGGTTTCCCAATCTTCCTCGCCATCGAACTTGCGCACCTCGAATTCGGGCGTGAGGTTGGTTGCCCAGACCAGCTGATCGTCGAGAAAATTCTTTTGGACGATGAGCTTGGTTTCCAGCGACAGTTCCTGCTGTTCCTGGCCCGTGATCTTGAAGATTTCGGAGTAGCCGGGCTCGACATAGAGCGATAATCCGACCGGATGGGTATAGGGACTGACCAGATTGTACTTGAGGGAGGCCTGTACACCCTGGAATCCAAACCGGTCGATGTCCGGATATTCCGGCATGCCCGTTTCATCGATTGGGGCCGCGCCCTCGATCTCGTGGTGCCGCCAGTTGAGGTACAGCGAGCCAGTGAGCCGATCGGTTAGCCCGCGCTCGAATTCGATCCGATAATCTTGTGCCGCATAATCTCCCTGCCCTTTGTCCCGGCGATCGGTTGCCCATAGGTAGATTTCCCCTGCACCTTTGGGCAAGGTATCGACCCCCGTCACGTAGCCGAACAGATTTTCGTCTGCAGAGGTTGGCGCGGCATGCAGACCAACGGCCAACAACGTTCCCAGCACCGGTAGACTGGCTCTGCGGGCATGACCACCGCGTTTGGATATCTGATGCATATCAACCCCCAAAAGTTTTTTGCTAATTATTCTCCTAATGAGAATCAAACGCAATTGATATGGATCAGGCATTGCACCTGCCCACACCGGGCGATACGGGGAATCCAACGGTCCCGCCCCAGCGGTCACGAAGACGCCCCCCTATGGGTCAGCGCGCGGGCACCGCGCCCACTGGAACGGCTTCCCGCGTCCCGATCAAGGTGACCGGTTACGCCGCATTCCAGCGGGGCAAAGCGGAACTGCTGCGGGACCGTCCAGACGCCCCATCACCCCGACGAGGGAAGGCGACGGCGCAGCATCGGCACACTGCACTCTGTCCGTGAAAATCGCACCGATTGACGTGAAATCGGGACGGACGGATGCAAGCGCGCAAGATGAATCGTTCGGGTACCTGGCCTTTGCAGCGGATCTGGATAGGCACTGTCCAGACCGGCTCAGCGCCCGGTATGTCCGAATCCGCCGGTGCCGCGATCACTGGATGCAAAGGCATCGACTGGCGTCAGGCGCGCCTGGACCACGGGAACGAAGACCAGCTGCGCCAAGCGATCGAAGGGCTGGAGAGTGAACGACTCCACACCCCGGTTCCAGCAGGAAATCTTCAACTCACCCTGATAATCCGAATCGATCAGGCCGACGAGATTGCCCAGCACGATGCCGTGCTTGTGTCCCAGGCCCGAGCGCGGCAGGATCATGGCAGCGTACCCCGGATCGCCGATATGGATCGCCAGTCCGGTGTGAATCAGCGCAGTTTGCCCGGGCTCCAGAATCAACGCGTCGTCCAGACAGGCACGCAGATCCAACCCGGCCGAACCCGAAGTGGCGTAATCCGGCAAGGGATGTTGCGCGCCCAGACGGGGGTCAAGCACACGAATCTGAACTTCGAGCATCATGGAATTCCTCGGCATATCGCTGAAAACTAATGGAGCCTGCATGACCGACGCCCTGCTCGCCGCAAGCCATTTCATCGCAATCTTGGTAATGGTGACGTTTCTGTCGATCGAAACCGCGCTGGCAAGACCGGCCTGGATGCCGGCGGCTGTAGAGCGGCTGCCGCGTTATGATCGACTCTATCAATTGACGCTCGCGTTGGTTCTGATCACAGGGATTCTGCGGCTATTTGCAGGCGCCAAAGGAGCCACATTCTATCTCGCCAACCCCTTGTTTCACGTCAAGATCAGCCTGTTCGTCGTGATGATCCTGCTGGCCCTACCGGTGTCCAGGCAGTTGCGGGCCTGGCAACGGGCCCGTCGATCCGATCCGGACTGGATCCCCGCGCAACCAGCGCTGCGCAGGCTGCGCATCCTGCTGATGCTGGCGGCCCACCTGCTGGTGCTGATCCCCATCCTTGCCGCACTGATGGCCCGGGGATACGGCCTCGGGTGAATCAAGGATCGGCGAGGTGACCGGATCCGAGCGACCACGCAGCGCCCGGATTGTCGGGGATCCGGTCAATCGGCGACGCCGCGCCCCATCCGCTCGGCAATCACGTCCAGCAAGGCCACCGCGAGCGATTGCTTGGGCTGGCGCGGCAATGCGCAGGAGCCTCCGTCCCAGAACACAGTCAGCGCGTTGTCGTCGCTGTCGAAACCCAGCCCCTGATCATCGACCTGATTGGCGGCGATCAGATCCACCTGTTTACGGCGCCGCTTGTCCTGAGCGTATTCGGCTACCCGCTCGGTCTCGGCCGCGAAGCCGACCGTGAACGGCCGCCGCGCCCGGGCAGCCACCTCTGCCAGGATGTCCGGCGTGGGTTCCAGATCCAGAGTCAACACCCTGTCATGCTTCTTGATCTTCTCGCCGGCACGAACCACCGGGCGATAATCCGCCACCGCCGCCGTGGCAATGAACAGGTCGACCGCATCGACCTGTCGCATCACGGCCTCGCGCATCGCCTCGGCTTGCTCCACCCGCACATAGGTGACGCCGGCGGGTGGGGCTAAATTCACCGGACCGCTGACCAGAATCACCTCGGCGCCGGCCTCCCGGGCCGCCCGCGCGACGGCGTAGCCCATCTTTCCCGAGCTGCGGTTGGTCAGAAACCGCACGGGATCGAGCGGTTCCCGCGTGGGGCCCGCGGTAACCATCACGGTCAGACCATGCAGATCGACCCGCTGGCGCGGCGCGGCCAGTGCCCGCACGAGCTCAGTGGGCTCGAGCATCCGCCCCGCACCCGTCTCACCGCAGGCCTGCTCTCCTTCGGCGGGCCCCAGGAATCTTGCGCCACGGGCACTCAGCAGCGCGCAATTGGCCTGCGTTGCCGGATGCTGCCACATCACCCGGTTCATGGCTGGCGCGATCGATAATGGGGCTTCGCTGGCAAGACAGACCGTGCTCAGCAGATCATTCGCCAGGCCATGCGCCAGACGGGCCAGGAAATCGGCACTCGCTGGCGCAATCAGAATGTGATCAGTCCACCGCGCCAGTTCGATATGGCTCATGGCGGCTTCGGCCTGGGGATCCATCAAATGGGTACGCACCGCACGCCCGCTCAGCGCCTGCAAAGTCAGGGGCGTGATGAATGCCGTCGCCGCGTCGGTCATGACCACCTGAACCTCGGCGCCGGCCTCGCGCAGCCGCCGCACCAGTTCGGCGCTCTTGTACGCCGCAATGCCGCCGGTCACGCCGAGCAGAATGCGCTGGGGAAATGGTGCTTGTGGCGTGGCGGGCGCAGGGATCAAGACGCGCAGTCCTTGGGCTTCGAATCCATCGGCACATCCTACCCCAACACGAATCCGCGCCATAGCGCCCGTCAAGTCTCCAGCCCGTTCGCCGATAGGGCTGAGGCGCATGTCCGCTGCAGACCGCTGGCTTGCCACAACCCATGCCGCCTCCTCGACGCTCACACGACTCCGCCCGATTCACCCCAGACAACAACACCATGCGAATCACCGACTGGCCCGACTCCGAACGCCCCCGTGAAAAACTCTTGAGCCAAGGCCCGGGATCGTTGTCCGACGCCGAACTGCTGGCGATCTTCCTGCGCACCGGTATCCCCGGCCGCAATGCGGTCGATCTCGCCAGGGACTTGTTGGCTCAACACGGCGGCCTGCGCAAGCTGCTCGGTTTGTCGCGACAGGAATTCTGTCGTTCCCCAGGACTCGGCACGGCAAAATACGCCCAGCTCCAGGCGGTTCTCGAAATGGCGCGCCGGCATCTCGGCGAGAACCTCAAACGCGGCGATGTCATGAGCCAGCCCGAGACGGTGCGCCGCTTTCTGCAAAGCCAGCTGCGCGACCAGCCATTCGAAATCTTCGCCTGCCTGTACTTGGACAACCGGCACCGTGTGATCGAATTTCGCGAGCTGTTCCGTGGCACGATCGACCAGGCCGCCGTGCATCCACGCGAGGTGGTCCGCAACGCCATCGCATGCAACGCTGCTGCGGTGATTTTCTGCCACAACCATCCATCGGGCATCGCGGAGCCCAGCGCCGCGGATGAAGTCATTACGTGCCAGCTGGTCCAGGCGCTCGCACTGATCAGCGTGCGGGTACTCGACCACCTGATTGTCGGCGACGGCATCTGTGTTTCATTGGCCGAACGGGGGTTGTTACCGGCAGTCTGCCCGCCGGCTGGGGAAACTCACCGAGGATGACGCCATCGTCAGGGGGCGATGACCCGGCGTATCTCAGAAGCGCGAACCCGGCTGTTCCAGAAACGCGCGTTCGGCGTCTGTCGAGGGGCGATCCAGGATGGCGTTGCGGTGAGGGTAACGACCAAACCGCTCCACGATGGCTTTGTGGCGCCGTTCGTAATCCTGGGTTTCAGGAGGCGTATAGGCTGCGAACAACGGCTGCGCTGCCTGATGAATCCGCAGGGATTCGCTATGCATATAGGGCATGAGCAGAAAACTGCACTCGACGGGCGACAGGACCTCCAGGGCACCTGCCGCAACAGCTTCCTGTGCGAGCACCAGCGCGATGGCATCTTGAGAGAACGCATGTGGCGTGTTGCGATGCACGTTGCGGGAGAACTGGTCCAGGACGATGACTTCGGCCAGGCGGCCGTAAGCGACTCGACGCCAGTCATGAAGCTCTCCCCGCCGGGCCTGATCCCAGAGAGCGCCGAAGCGGCACGCGATTTGCGCATCCAGATCAGGGTCGACCCTCCACCACTGACGTGGCGTCAGCTCATCGAACCAGAATGTCAGGACGTTCTGATGGACCATCGAGATCGACTCCGTTGCGACCGGATGACTGCCCTGTCAATCCGGGAACTCTACGATAAAACTTTTATGAATATATTTATTCCATATAATGGATATAGGTCATCTCAGCCTGCAGGAGGAAAGTGATCATGTTGTTCCGCCAACTCTATGACCTGGATACCGGCACCTACACCTATCTGCTGGCCAGCCAGCCCGGCCGCGAGGCGGTGATCATCGATCCGGTGCTCGAGCAGATGAATACCTACGTGCAACTGCTGCGCGAGCTCGATGTCCGGCTGGTCAAGGCCATTGATACGCACACGCATGCCGACCATGTGACCGCCATGGGCCAGCTGCGCGAGACTACCGGCTGCATCACCATTATGGGCGAACAGACCCGCGCCGAATGTGTCTCCCAGCGTGTCACCGACGGGGAACTCATCGAGCTCGACGGATTGAAGCTGCGCGCGCTGTATACCCCGGGCCATACCGATGAATCCTACAGCTTTGTCATGGACGACCGGGTGTTCACGGGCGACACGCTGCTGATTCGCGGCACGGGCCGGACCGATTTTCAGAACGGCGACGCGCGTGCCCAGTACGACAGCCTGTTCAACAAACTGCTGAAGCTGCCCGAGGACACGCTGGTCTATCCGGGACACGACTACAAAGGCTGGACCGTCAGCACCATTGGCGAGGAAAAACACTACAACCCGCGGTTGCAGGTCAGATCCGTCGAAGAATACATGAACATCATGAACAACCTGAATCTGCCCAATCCCAAGTACATGGACGTGGCTGTCCCGGCCAACCTGGCCTGTGGCCAGCCGGCCTGAGGAGTTTTTCCGGTGGGTGATGCGCCGCGGCAGTCAGGGTGGCGGATACGCCGCCCCGCGCTTCCCATGCGCCGATGGCTGGAGGGATACAGCCGCCGGGACCTGATCGATGACGGCCTCGCCGGTGTCATCACAGCGATTCTGCTCATCCCCCAAAGTCTGGCCTACGCCATGCTGGCCAACCTGCCCCCTCAAGCCGGCTTGTATGCCAGCATGCTGCCACCGATCCTCTATGCCTTCCTGGGAACCAGCCGTACACTAGCCGTCGGCCCGGTTGCGGTGGCAGCCCTGCTGGTGGCCAGCACACTGAGCGGACACGGCATCAGCGATCCCGCGGTCGCCCTGATCTATGCCTTGATCCTCGCATTCGAAGTCGGCGTGCTGCTGCTCTTGCTGGGCACGTTCCGCGCCGGAAAGCTGATGAACTTTCTCAGCCATCCGGTCCTGTCCGGTTTCACCACCGGCGCGGCCCTGGTCATCGTCGTCAGTCAGATCAAGCATCTGACCGGGATTCCGGCCAGTGGACACACGGTCCCGAGCACGCTCGCCGGCCTGGCCGCGGGATGGCCGCAGATTCAACCACTGACGGTGGTGCTGGGTAGCGCAGCGATGGCGTCGCTGTGGCTCGCTGGTGCGCCCCTGAGCCGGCTGCTGCGACACTGGCGGCTGCCGGATCGCCTCGTACTCGTCGCCGGGAAATCTGCGCCACTGGTGGTCGTGCTGGCCGGAACTGCCGCGGTGGCGTTGGGCCATTGGGACGCTGACCATCGGGTCGCCGTAGTCGGCGCCCTGGACCTGGGCCTGCCCAAACCCAACATCGGGTTTCTCACCGCATCGCAGCCCTGGCTGGACCTTCTCCCGTCCGCGGCGCTGATCGCGCTGATCGGCTATGTCGAGAGTGTCTCCGTCGCGAAAGTCCTGGCCAGTCGCCGGCGTCAGCGCATCGATCCGGATCAGGAATTGATCGCCCTGGGTGCCGCCAATCTCGGCGCGGCCTTCACCGGCGCCATGCCGGTCGCCGGCGGCTTCAGTCGCACCGTGGTCAACGACACCGCCGGTGCACGCACGCCACTGGCCGGCATCATCACGGCCTTCCTGGTGGGATTGGCGGCGCTCTATCTGCATGGGCTTTTCATCCACATGCCTCAGGCCATTCTGGCCGCGATCATCGTCGTAGCCGTGCTGAATCTGGTCGACGTCAAGACGCTGCGGCAAGCCTGGCAATACGACCGCACGGATGCAGCCGCACTGCTCGCCACGCTGTTCGGCGTGGTGATGCTGGGGGTCGAGCAAGGGCTGCTGCTGGGCCTTACACTGTCGCTGCTGCTGTTCATCTGGCGCACCGGTCACCCGCACATCGCGCGCGTTGGCCGGGTCCCCGGAACCGAGCATTTCCGCAACATCGAGCGCCATACGGTGGATACCTGGCCCGGTCTGTTGCTGGTGCGTGTCGACGAAAACCTGTGCTTCGCCAATGCCGGACCGGTCGAGGATTTCATCCTCGAAGCGCTGACCGACGCGCCCGATACGCGGCACGTAATCCTGATTGCCAGCGCTGTGAACGCCATCGACGTCAGCGCCCTGGAAATGCTGCAGGGATTGATCAAGAATCTGCGCACGCAGGGCATCACCCTCCACCTCACCGAGGTCAAGGGTCCGGTGATGGATCGCCTGGAACGGATTGGCCTGCCGGACCGGCTCTCGCCGGGCCGTGTCTTTCTGCACACCCATCAGGCCGTGCAGGCACTTACCGATCCGGCAGCACCTTGCCCGGGTTCATCACATTGTCCGGATCGAGTGCGTACTTGATGCGCTGCATCAGATCCAGCGTGACCTCATCTTTGTAACGCGCCATCTCGTTACGCTTGAGTTGGCCGATCCCGTGCTCAGCGGAAAAGCTGCCCCCATGCGCCACCACCCGGTCGTGAACGAGGCGCTCGAGCCGCTCGCGCTGAAGAACGAAATCCTGCGCCTCACCAGCCGAAGGCGCCGACAGGTTGAAATGCAGATTGCCATCCCCCAGGTGACCAAACACACACGGCCGGACGCCAGAGCAACGATCCTGAAGCAGCGGATACAGCTCGCTGATAAAACCCGCGATCTGTCCCCGAGGCAGGCTGATGTCGTGCTTGATGCTGGGCCCTTCGCGCCGCTGGGCATCGGGGATGGCGTTGCGAATCGCCCATAACCGGCTGCCTTGTACGAGATCACGGGCGACCACCGCATCATTCATCTCCGTGCGGCCGATTGATCTGTCCAGTGCACCAGAGAAAGAAGACAGCAAGTCCTCCGCCGTGCCCGGGCGCGACAATTCGACCAGAACAGACCAGGCGCTGTTCAAGGGTAACGATGCAACCACTTCAGGAAAATGCCGGGCGACGAGCATCATGGAAAAATCCGACATGAGCTCGAACGCCGTCAACGCCTCCCCCATTTCGTCGTTGATTGCACCGAACAACCGGAGCGCGGTTGCAATGTCCGGGACCGGGACCAAGGCCACCAGTTGCTGCCTTGGTTGCCGCACCAGCCGCAGGACCGCCGTGGTGATGACACCCAGCGTGCCTTCCGACCCGATGAACAGTTGCTTCAGATCATAGCCACTGTTGTTCTTGGGCAAACCCGAGAGATCCGACCAGACCCGTCCGTCCGCGAGTACGACTTCGAGGCCACGGCACAGCTCGCGCACATTGCCATAGCGCAGCACGTTGTGCCCGCCCGCGTTGGTCGCCAGGTTGCCGCCAATCTGGCACTCCCCGGCCGATGCGAGACTCAATGGGAAATACCAACCCTTGGCCTCGACTGCCTGCTGCAGGTCGGCCAGGCGGCAGCCGGCCTGCACGGTGACGGTTCCTTCGAGCGTGTCGATCGACAGGATGTCTCGCATCCGCCGCAGATTAAGGATGATCTGCCGGCCGCTGGCATCCGGCACTGCGCCACCGCACAAGCCGGTATGCCCGCCTTGCGGCACCATCGCAATGCCTTGGGCGTGGGCGTACTGCACCACAGCAGCGACTTCAGCCGTGCTGCCCGGGAGCACCACCGCCATTGCCGTACCGGAAAAGCGGCCGCGGCGTTCTTCCAGATAAGGTGCCTGCGCCTGAGGGTCGGTGAGGACAGCGCGCGGCCCACAGACACACCGAAAGAAATCCAGGTGACCATGCGTGTGCCGAGGATCCGCATTCACCACGTCAGTACCACTTTTCCGAACGATTCCCCACTGGCGAGATATTCAAACGCCGCATGCGCTTCAGTCCATGACCACATGCGATCGATGACTGGCTTCAGCGCCACCGCCTCCACCGCATCGCTCAGCGCCTCATGCATGCGCCGGCTGCCGACAAACACGCCTTGCAGGCGCACGCCGCGCATCAACACGCGACGCAAGTCGATCTGTGAAGACACACCCGACACGACACCGATCACGGCAATGCATCCACCAGGCCGCACGGCTTCGATGGACTGGACGAGGGTTTCAGCACCGCCGATTTCGATGACATGATCGACGCCCTGACCACCGGTCAGCTCACGGACCGCCTTGCCCCACGCCGGCGTGGTCTGACTGTGTATACCGGCCATTGCACCCATGGCTTCGACGCGATTGAGCTTTTCCCGGCTTCGCGAGACCACGATCACCTGAGCCCCATGGGCCAGAGCCAGCTGCATCGCCATCAAGGAAACCCCACCGGTCCCGATCACCAACACGGTATCGCCCGCCTTGAGTGCTCCCTGCTCGACCAAAGCATGCCAAGCCGTCACCCCGACGCACGGCAGGCAAGCTGCCTGTGCATCATTGAGTGAGTCCGGGGTGCGCACCAGACCATTTTCCGGCAGGGTCGCCATTTCAGCGAGCATCCCGTCGAGCGGCCCGCCCAGGGTCAGCCGACCATAGCGCGCCTGCATACAGCCGTCCGCCCAATCCTGTGCGAATACCCCCATGACGCGATCACCGGCACGCCAGGTCGTGACGCCCTCTCCCACCGCGACCACGGTTCCGGCACCATCCGAACAGGGAATCAGCGGCAGACGCTGACGCGGGTTATAGCGTCCCTGAACCATCATCCAGTCGCGGTAATTCAAAGATACCGCGGCCATGCGGACCTGCACCTGACCAGGCCCCGGACTGGATAGCGGACGCTCGGCTCGCTCCAACCCATCCAAACCGAAGCGCGTCAATTGCATCACTCGAACCATGGAGTCCTCCTGCCGCAGCGCCGTGTGCAAGCCGGGCGCCGGCAAACCCGAATGCGTTTCGTCTATCACAGAAACGGCGAAAGCAGGCGGGCGAATCCATCGCGCAGCTTGATCGGGAGCTTGCGGGAATCCACATCCGCCAGTGTGCAGGCGCGTGCGGCGCCAATCCGTGTGGTGACCAAAGCAGCCAATTGGCTGGCCAACGTTTGATCATAGCATTCGAGATTGCTTTCGAAATTGAGCCGCAAGCTGCGTGGATCCCAATTGGCTGATCCCATGAACACCCAGGATTCGTCGACCACCATCAACTTGCTATGGTCGAAAGCGCCGGTGCTGAACCAGACCCGGCAACCGTGACCCAGTACCTGCCAGAGCTGCCCCATCATTGCCCAGTGCACGAACGGAAGATTATTGTGCGCCGGCAATAGGATATCGACCTGAACCCCGCGCAATGCCGCCAGATTCAGCGCGTTGATCAGGCTGCGATCCGGCAGGAAATAGGGCGTCAGGACCTGTACTTGGTGCTTGGCGGTGCTGAGCGCACCCATCAAGACCCAGGACAGCTGATCCAGATCCTCGTCGGGTCCATCGGATACCGCCCGGCTGATCATGCTGCCCACTGGATGCAGGGCGGGAAACCAGTCCTCTCCCGCCAGACGTTCACCCGCCGCAAAAGCCCAGTCCTGCGCAAAGATGTCCTGCAACTGGCGGACCACCGGGCCTTCGACGCGAAAATGCAGGTCCTGCGTAAAGCGTCGGCCACTGTCCCGGCAGTGATGTATACGCAGATTCATACCACCGGTAAAACCCACCCGGCCATCGCAAATCAGGAGCTTGCGATGATTGCGCAAATTGAGACCGACCAACCAGGCCACACGTTTGCCCGGCAGGAAGCGTGCCACGGTCAATCCCGCCGCCTGCAGGACCGGCACCATCGGCGGCCAGGAATACCGTTCTCCCGCCGCATCCACCAGAATCCGGACCTGGACGCCACGGACCCGGGCCCGCACCAGGGCATCGCGAAAGGCCTGCCCCACGCGATCGTTGCCGAAGATATATGTCGACAGCGTAATGCTCGTGCGCGCCTGCTCGATGGCATGGAGCATTGCGGGAAACGCCTCATCCCCATCCACGAGGGTATGCAACTGGTTGCCGGCCAACAACGGCAACCGGGTCACCCGCGTCACCAGTTCGGCCAATTCGGTGAGATGCGCATTGTGCGTGCCTACGGCGCCGCGCAGCTCGCTCTCCCCGACACGCAGGGCACCTTGAGATGGGGGCCGGATGGGGCGCTTCAGACTACTCGCGTGACGGCGAACACGATTGACACCAAAGAGCAGATAGAACAATGCTCCGAGGATCGGCGTGAACCAGATCACGACAATCCACATGGTTGCAGCCCGAGCGTCCCGTTTCACCAAAGCGACATGGCAGGTCAGCGCCAGTGCCAGGAGGGTGACGAACAACGCGGGTAGGCCGTACCACAGTTCCATGACGGATGGGGTCGACCGACTCAGTGGCCCGATGGAGGCGCGGGCCGGGAGAACACTCGGACCAGTTCGCTGACCAGCGGCTTCATGAAAAAGCTGTCACTCGGCATGATATCGACCCGTACGCCGTGCCGCGCCAGGTCATCGGCGGCGACCGGGCCGATCGCAGCGACCTGCGTCCGGTTGATCCCGCGTTCGAGCACATCCATGAGACCATGCTCCTGCGCCACCTGCCGCAACCGGCGATATTGAGGCTGACTCGTAAACAGAATCGCGTCGATACGGCCCTCACCCAAGGCGTGAATCAGAGCAACGACGCGTTCATCATCGGATTTCGGCGCATACACATAGGGCGCCACCGGACGGGGACGTGCGCCCAATTCCTGCAATGCCGTCATGAGCGGTAAATTGGGGTCTTCGCCATAGAGCTGCACGCCCACATCCCGGCCTGCGACAGGCAGGGTCCGCAGGGTCTCGATCACTCCCGCCGTGGTCGGCGATACGGCACTCCAGCGGGGCTCCAGGCCCATTTCCTTGAGAACCCGTGCCGGTTTCGGTCCCCGAACCAAGGTCGGCTGGCGCGCCAACGCCTGACGGAACGCTTCGTCCAACGCATGCCGTTCCGCGCATGCCAACAACCGCCGCAAACCTTCACCGGTCAGCAGAATGGTCAATGCCGGCGGGTCCTGAATGAAGTGGCGCAGCCATGCCAACACCGCATCCTCATCCGGATGATCGAGGATCGCCACCATGGGGCAGCGCCAGATGGCTGCACCGCGCCGCTCCACCAATCCGGCCAGTACGTCCAGTAAACGGGTTTCGGGAAGCGCGAAGGTTCGCCCTGCAAGCGGGAGGTCATCGCTCATGGTGGCTCCTGGGTACGTTCAGGGATAGTAAAGACTCAGGGTCTCCGCGATACAACACGGCTTTTCCTGCCCTTCCCGCTCTACACTCAGCTGGGTCACCGTCTGGATGGCGCCGGCAATCTCACGCACACCCTTGAGGGTCACGCGCACGCGGATCCGGCTTCCAACGGGTACTGGAGCGGTAAAGCGCAGCTTGTTCAAGCCATAGTTCACGCCCATGCGCATCCCCCGGATCTGGATGACCTCGTCGACCAATGCAGGCGTCAAGGCAATGGTCAGATACCCATGTGCAATAGGCATCCCGTGCGGCGACTCGCGTCGGCACCGCTCGGGATCCGTGTGGATCCACTGGTTGTCGCCGGTCGCCAAGGCGAACTGATTGATCCGCTCCTGTGTCACTTCGACCCAATCGCTGACACCGACCTCCTGGCCCACCAGTTCCTTCATTTCGACAACGCCGTCGATCACCCGCTTGGCCATTTCTGTCTGATCTCCTTGCTTGACGATTCAGGCGGCGTTCGGACGTCGTGCATGCCGATCCTTCAAAGGCGTCCTGCCGCAATCGGCCGACTTTAGCGCAGCACCCGGGGCTGCGAGAAGCGCTGGCGTCACTCGGGATCGGGCGCGCGCGCCGCCGGGGAACGATCGGTGACAGAAGGATGGATCCCCCCGAAGCAATACCCGTGATCCAGACAGTAACGCAACCATTTGTTGAGCATGATATTGACCGACCATCGCTCGGACATCGGAATCATCGGATTCCCACGCCGTGAAGCCGGCGCTGGACTGGGGATGGCTTCGCATTGACGCGCATCGTGGTATACGCGCAATTGCAGGTCCGGAACCATCTGCGACTCATCGGCTTGCCCGAAGTGATGGGTCAGGTGGTAGGTTGTCGTGAACCGCTCGCGCTCGAGTACCGACAGATACAGCGCCGGCAGTCGGGACGGCCGCGCTACAGCGCCGGATGGATAGGGCCCCGCCATACCCAGTAGGTGGAAGAGTGCCGCGTAGTTCTGCTCATAAAGCGCGAGCAGGCTGGCCAGATTCGGTTGCGCATAGCGATGCACCATGAGCGGAACAGTAGCGACATTCATGATGAATTGACCCGATCCAGAGATCTCCCGAGCTGCCCGTCAAGGCAGGTGTGTTAAGGTTTCAACACCATCAACTCGTCACAAGGATCAGCCAATGGCGAATGAAGGCTATCACGAATCTGCCGCTGAACTGCGGCCCGAAACCCGGGACTTGCACCGGGCCATCACGTCTCTGATGGAAGAACTCGAAGCCGTTGATTGGTATCAGCAGCGCATGGACGCTTGCCAAGACCCGGAACTCCGCGCGATTCTGGCGCACAATCGCGATGAAGAAAAAGAGCATGCCGCCATGCTGATCGAGTGGCTCCGGCGCAGAGACGATCGATTTGACAAGGAGTTGCGGGACTATCTGTTTACCGACAAGCCCTTGGCGGTCCTCGAAGCAGCGCACAACGGGGACGGGTAGGCGGAATCGTCGCGGCAATGCGCTCCTAATCCGGGAACCATCCCGGCTTTAGAATAACCCACATGTTTTCGATGAGGTGAGGAGATGGCCAATTCATTCGATCTGCAGCGCCTGATCCTGCTGATTACCGGCGCCGTATTCGCTGGGTTCAGCCTACTTTGTCTGCTGTATCCCGACCTGTTGACCCGGATGACAGGGATACTGGCACCCACTCTGACCAGCCAGATCGAACTGCAGGCAGTGTATGGCGGCCTGCAACTCGGACTGGGGGTCTTGCTCCTGATCTGCGGAATCGTTCCCAAATGGTCCCGTCTGGGAACTTGGGTTCTGGTCGCCATGGTCGGTGGTTTGGCGTTGGCGCGCGGCGCCGGCGTGGCTGCTCATGGCTGGGACAGCTTTTACACCGGCTCCGCGCTGATCTACGAATCGCTGACGGCACTGCTGGGCCTGCTGACCCTGTTTTTCAATCCGCGCCTGAACCGCGCCCCACAATCGACGCCGATTGCGGCGCCCCAGCCAACCGCCCCTGGGAGTACATCCGGGACAGGTGCTGATTCATCGTATTCACCATTGCCCTGAGACGCGCGCGCACCCGCACGCCTTCGCCGGCCGCCCGTGTTCAGAAAAACCGGCGTTGCACACCCGTTTGATCGACGATGGTGCTGGCAATTTCCTCGATGGACTTGTAGGTGGAATCGATCCACGGGATCGATTCCACCTCAAACAGGCGTTGTGCCTCATGGATCTCCCAATCGCACTGCCGACGCGATGAATAGGGGCTATTGGGGCGACGTTCGGCGCGAATCTGCACCAACCGGTCGGGATCGATGCTGAGCCCGTAGAGTTTCTTGCGGTGCGGCACCAAACGGTCGGGCAACACCATGGCATGCAAATCATCCTCGATCAGTGGATAGTTCGCGGCGCGCAAACCAAACTGCAGCGCGAGATAGAGGCAGGTCGGCGTCTTCCCGCATCGCGATACGCCGACCAGAATGATATCCGCCTGACGGTAGTTGTGCGGCGAATTGCCGTCGTCATTCTCCAGTGCAAAATGCATGGCTTCGATCCGCGACTGGTAGGCCCGCTGATTGGCAATGCCATGGGCCCGACCTGCGCTATGAGTCGACTCCTGCCCCAACTCCATTTCCAGCGGATCGATGAACGTCCCAAACAGATCGAGCAAGTAGCCCTGGCTTTCCTGCAGAAGCGCGATCACCCGGTCGTCGACCAGCGTACAAAACAGCAGCGGCCGCACGCCCTCCTCCTGCGCCGTTCGGTCGATCATGGCCACTGTACGCCGCGCTTTCTCCTCACTCTGGATGAATGGCACGCTGATCTGACGAAATTCCACCCCGTCGAACTGGGTGAGCAGGCTTCCACCCAGTGTTTCTGCTGTGATCCCGGTGCGGTCAGAGAGGTAGAAAACAGTACGCTTCTTGGCCATCTATGGTAACCTTCGTCGGCGAAAAACCCGCGCCATTTCAGTGCACCGACCTTATACAGGACGGCCACTGAACGGAACCTTCCCGGCAGGTTAGGCGACTTTCACAAGCGCTTCAACCGGAACCGGAACGGGCTCGCCGGCGCCCCATGCTGGCAATTCTCTCGACATCTGGGGGTTTGGTCTTGGAAAGCTATGTCATTTGGTTCGACGGTCTTGGGATGGGCGACGTGGATCGCGTCGGCGGCAAGAATGCCTCCCTCGGCGAGATGATCAGCAATTTGCGATCAGCCGGTGTCCATGTGCCCGATGGCTTTGCCACCACGGCCCAGGCCTATCGCGACTTTCTTCGCGAGACCGGGCTGCAGGATCGGATCAATACGACCTTGACGGCCCTGGATGTCGACGATGTCAACGCCCTGGCGCAAACCGGCGCCCAGATTCGCCGCTGGATCATGGATGCACCGCTGCCTGCACGCCTGAACGAGGAAATCACTGCGGCCTACGAGAAGATGATGGCCCAGGCCGGTGGCGACATCACGGTCGCCGTGCGCTCCTCGGCCACCGCCGAAGACCTTCCCGACGCATCCTTCGCGGGACAGCAGGAAACCTTCCTCAACGTCGATGGGTTGGACGCCGTCCTGCATGCCATCAAGGAAGTGTTCGCCTCGCTCTACAATGACCGCGCAATTTCCTATCGTGTCCACAAGGGCTTCGACCACAGCCATGTTGCCCTGTCCGCTGGTATTCAGCGCATGGTGCGCAGCGACGTCGGGGCATCGGGTGTCATGTTCACGCTCGATACCGAGTCGGGCTTCAACGGTGTGGTCTTCATCACCGCGTCTTACGGGCTTGGCGAAATGGTAGTCCAGGGCGCGGTCAACCCCGATGAATTCTATGTCCGCAAGGCCGCCCTCGAATCCGGTCATCCGGCGGTTTTGCGGCGGGTGCTCGGCACCAAGCTGATCAAGATGATCTACGCCGACCCAGCTGCGAACGGCAAGCGCGTCGAAACCGTCCCGGTTCCGGAAGAAGACCGCCAGCGTTTCTGCCTGACCGATGCGGAAATCGAGGAGCTGGGACAGCAGGCCCTGATCATCGAGAAGCACTACGGCCGGCCCATGGATATCGAATGGGGCAAGGACGGCCGCGACGGCAAGATCTACATCCTCCAGGCGCGCCCGGAAACGGTCAAGAGCAATATCGGGCACCGCACGCTGGAACGCTATATTCTGAAGACCCACCCGGATAAGCCGCTGGCCCAAGGGCGCGCCATCGGTCAGAAAATCGGTGCCGGGCCGGTCCGAGTGATCCAGGACATTTCGCAGATGGACCGCGTTCAGCCGGGCGATGTGCTCGTCACGGACATGACCGATCCAGACTGGGAACCGATCATGAAACGGGCCGCGGCAATCGTCACCAATCGCGGCGGACGCACCTGCCACGCCGCCATCATCGCGCGCGAACTCGGTATTCCGGCGGTGGTGGGATGCGGCGATGCCACCGATCGAGTGAAGGACGGCGAACCGGTCACGGTGTCCTGCGCCGAAGGGGATACCGGCATGGTCTATCCCGGGCTGATGGAATTCGAGGTGCGCAGCGCAGAGCTCGACGCCATGCCCGATATCCCGGTCAAGATCATGATGAACGTCGGCAATCCGGATCGGGCGTTCGATTTCGCCATGTTGCCCCACAGCGGCATCGGTCTGGCCCGACTCGAATTCATCATCAACCGAATGATCGGCGTGCACCCCAAGGCACTGCTTCATCTGAGCGAACAGCCAGCGGAACTGAAAGCCCAGATCCGCCGTCAAATGGCTGGATATGACGATCCGGTGGAGTTCTACGTCACCCGACTGACCGAAGGCATTGCCACGCTCGCCGCAGCCTTCTGGCCCCATCCGGTCATCGTGCGCACCTCGGACTTCAAGTCCAACGAATACGCCAATCTGATCGGCGGCGCGCAATACGAGCCGCATGAGGAAAACCCGATGCTGGGCTTCCGCGGCGCCTCACGCTATATCGCCGACGACTTCAAACCCTGCTTCGAACTCGAGTGTCGTGCCCTGAAGCGGGTCCGCAACGATATGGGCCTCACCAACGTTCAGGTGATGATCCCCTTCGTGCGGACGCCGGAGGGTGCCCGCAAGGTGACCGCGTTACTGGCTGAAAACGGCCTCAAACGCGGAGAGAACGATCTCAAGGTGATCATGATGTGCGAGTTGCCGTCCAACGCACTACTGGCCGATGAGTTCCTTCAGTATTTCGACGGTTTCTCGATCGGCTCCAATGACTTGACCCAGCTGACCTTAGGACTGGACCGCGACTCGGCCGTCGTGGCCGGCATGTTCGACGAGCGCAACGCGGCTGTCAAAAAGCTGCTGTCCATGGCCATCACGGCCTGTCGGGCACAGAACAAGTATGTCGGCATCTGCGGACAAGGCCCCTCGGATCATCCCGATCTGGCCAAGTGGCTGGTCGAACAGGGCATCCAGAGCATGTCCCTGAATCCGGATACCGTGATTCCCACCTGGCTGTATCTTGCCGACGCCAAAGCCACAACCTGATTCCGCCATTCGTATCCTCGGCCGGATTGATCGCCCGATCGATCCGGCGGGGTTCCCTGCATGAGTACCCATGCTCGATCCTCAGCTGCGCTGATTCTCGCTGCCAGCTTTCTGTTTGCCAGCATGGCAGCCCTCATCAAGACCGTTGCGCCCGATCTTGGCAACCCCATGGTGGTGTTCTTCCGCAACGCCTTCGGGTTGCTGGCACTTCTCCCCTGGCTCGGCCAACTCAGGCACGCCGGCTGGCGAACGTCGAATCTGCGCCTTCATCTGATTCGGGATGGCGCCGGGTTCTCCGCCATGGTCTGTTATTTCTATGCCATCCCCCGTCTCGATCTGGCCAGCGCCATGTTGCTCAACTACAGTGCCCCGCTGTTCATCCCGCTCATAGCCCGGGTTTGGCTGAAAGAGCCCATTGTGCCCGCGGTGGCTGCTGCGATTCTGGCCGGTTTCATCGGCTTGCTGATGATTCTCAAACCGTCGGTTGCATTGACGGTTCCCGCGTTGATCGGTTTGCTGTCCGGCGTGCTCGTGGCTGTGGCAATGGTGGGTATTCGGCGCATGGCTGGCGTGGAGCCCGTCTTTCGTACGGTGCTCTATTTTGCGCTCTTCAGTACGCTGGCTTCTGCGCTGGCGCTGCCGTGGAGCTGGCAGACGCCAGCCCGATGGCACTGGCTGGCGCTGATCGGCATCGGCACCCTGGCGGCCGGCGCGCAGATATTGATCACGCTGGCCTATCATCGGGCGCCCGCAGCACAAACCGGGCTCTACACTTACCTCGCCGTGCTGTTTGGCGGACTATACGGCTGGGTCTTATGGAATGACCGGCCGGATCGTTGGAGCTTGCTGGGCATGGTCATCGTGGTCAGTGCGGCGCTCTGGACCAGCCGCATACGCCGTATCAACGCGCCTCCTTCACAACAGCCTGAGCCGCGCTGACGAACAGCTGCTGGCGATAAAACACCAGTTCCGCCACGGATTCGCGGATGTCCTCGAGGGCCAGATGCGCCCCGGATTTTTTCACCCCACGCATGACTTCCGGCATCCAGCGACGGGCCAGTTCCTTGAGTGTACTGACATCGATGTGCCGGTAATGGAAATAGGCTTCGAGGGTCGGCATGAGCCGATGCAGAAAACGCCGATCCTGGCAAATGCTGTTGCCGCACATCGGCGAAGCGCCGGCAGGTACCCACCGCCGCAGGAATTCCAAGGTTCGACGCTCGGCCTCGATTGCATCGACCCGGCTGGCCCGGACCCGCTCGAGCAAACCCGACGCATGATGCTGGCGTTTATTCCAGTCGTCCATGCCCTCGAGAATTTCGGGGGGTTGGTGGATCGCGACAACCGGGCCCTCGGCGAGCACGCGCAGCTCGTTGTCGGTGATGAGTGTCGCGATCTCGATGATCTGATCACGCTGGGTATCCAGACCCGTCATTTCCAAATCGATCCAGATGAGGTGATCGGCACTGACCGTCATGAGTGTTCCTTGCAAATCGCTTGGGTATCCTCGGCATTCTATCAGGGCCGGTTCGAATCCATCCCGCATGGCCCTGCAAATGGGATAGGATGGCAGCCCGACCGCCGTCATGAGTCACCGTCCCGTATGAATGACGAAATCGTCACGCTTGCCTCGAAACGCTGTCGCCCCTGTGAGGGCGACCTACCACCGCTCGCTACCGAACGGGTGCTGGCCTTGCTGCCGCAATTACAACCCGGTTGGCATTTGAGTGAAGACGGCCGGCGAATCGAACGACAGATGCGATTTCGCAACTACTATCAGACCAGCGCCTTCATCAACGCCGTGATCTGGATCGCACATCAGGAGGACCACCATCCGGATATCTCCTTCGGCTACAACGAAGCGCATATCGCATACACCACGCATGCCATCGGTGGTCTGTCCGAGAATGACTTCATTTGTGCGGCCAAAGTGGATGCCCTGCTCGGCCCATGACGGAGCGTGCCGGCCCTCATGATCTGGCCCGTGTGGTGATCAATCACGGCCCTACGCTCATGCTGGAAACGTCACAGGGTGACCGATACTTCGCTCAATCTCGGCGCGTAACCCCGCCGCCTGTCACGGGAGATCAAGTCCAGTTTGTTGATCTGGGCGGTGGTCAAGCGCGGATTGAACGTGTCCTGCCCCGCCTTTCTGTCTTCTGCCGCCTGGAAGGCCGCCATCAGCGCCGCGTGGTCGCGGCGAATATCGATCAGATCCTGCTCGTGTTCGCCGCCTCGCCGCAACCCGAATCCGACTTGATGGATCGCTACCTGATCGCAGCGCAACTACTGGGACTGCGTCCGCTGCTGTTGATGAACAAGGCGGATCTCGGCGATGTGGAATGCGAAGCAGCCGAAGCCTTGCTGAGGGAATACCTCGCCTTGGGTTATCCGGGGCTGCGTATCAGCGCCACCACCGGACAGGGATTTGACGCCTTGCGTCGCCGACTCAATGGTGCGGCTAGCCTGCTGGTGGGACAATCCGGCGTTGGGAAATCAGCGCTGACCAACGCCCTGATCCCGGGAGCTGCCAACCGGGTAGGTGCGCTCTCCGATGCCCTGGGGACTGGACGACACACCACCACCCATACCCGCTGGCATCCGCTGCCTGGTGATAGCGCACTGCTGGATGCGCCAGGCGTGCGAGACTTCAAGCTGTGGGCCTTGACGCCTAGGGAGCTGATGCAGGGTTTCCCTGAATTTTCGGCGCTCAAGCCTTGCCGCTTCGCCGATTGCCTCCACCAACACGAGCCAGACTGTGCCGTGCGGCAGGCCTTGGACAACGGTGGGATCCCGGCACGGCGCTATCAGCATTACCAGCGCCTATTGGCCCAGATGCAACAGACCCCGGCGTGGCGGCGAAGGCCTTGACCGCGTGGCCTGCGACGGCAATTTTCGGGCCTTTGCGGGATCGGGAGTCAACTTTCCGGTCCCAGATCCTCTGGCTTGGCTCGGTCTTGGGCCAGACCACCATCGGCGAGCACTTGCGGATCGAGCAACCGATCGATCTCCGAGTCCGGCAGATCAGTCATCTCCCGAGCCACTTCGCGCACCGCCACGCCGCGTTCCAGAGCCAACTTCGCGATTTGCGCACCAGCTTCATAGCCAATCAACGGATTGAGCGCGGTGACCAGAACGGGGTTGCGGGCCACGAGGGCGCGCATATGTTCGGTATGCACCACGAATCCGTCGATGGCCTGGTGGCCCAATGCCCCGCATGCCCGAGTCAACAAGGTCAATGCGTTCAGCAGATTGTCAGCAAGCAATGGCAGCATGACATTGAGCTGAAAGTTGCCTGATTGGGCGGCAACGGTAATTGCGGCGTCATGGCCGATCACCTGTGCGGCAATTTGTGCCACCGCCTCGGGAATCACCGGATTAACTTTACCCGGCATGATACTACTTCCCGGCTGCAGCGCCGGCAGAGTGATCTCACCCAACCCGGCCAGCGGGCCACTGTTCATCCAGCGCAGATCATTGGCGATCTTCATCAGGACAACGGCCAGAACTTTCAAGTGCCCCGAGAGCTCGAGCGCTGTTTCCTGACCCGCAAGGGCCGCGAACGGGTTATCGGCCGCGCGAAACGGCAGGCCGGTTCGGCGCTGCAATCCAGCCAGGAAAAGGGGCAGGAAGTCCGCAGGAGCATTCAGGCCGCTCCCAACCGCCGTCGCGCCCTGAGCAACAGCCAGCAAGCGCATGCGTGTCTGCTCAAGGCGCTGACGGGCCTGCGCCAGCTGGCTCTCCCAGGCGCCTAATTCCTGTGACATCCGGATGGGTGTCGCATCCATCAAATGGGTGCGCCCGGTCTTGACGACATCATGAAGCGGCCCCGCTCGGCGGGCGATACGGAGTTCCAGATCATTCAGTGCGGGCAACAGGTCCCGCTCCAGCATAAGGACGGTACTCACATGGATCGCGGTGGGGATGACGTCGTTGCTGCTCTGCGCCAGATTGACCTGATCGTTGGGATGCACCACCTGTCCCAACGACGCCGTGGCGAGATGCGCGATGACCTCGTTCACGTTCATATTGGTGCTGGTTCCGGAACCGGTTTGATAGACGTCGACCGGAAACTGATCGCCGTGTTGGCCGTGCATGATCGTCTCGGCCGCATTCACGATGGCCAACGCCACCTCCGGGGTCAGCAGTCCCAAAGCGCCATTGGCTTCGGCTCCGCAAGCCTTGATCAACGCAACGGCCCGGATGAAGGCGGGCGGCATGGGGCGTCCGCTGAACGCAAAGTTCTGGATAGCCCGCTGGGTCTGGGCGCCCCACAAGGCGCGATTGGGCACTTCGATCTCGCCCATGCTGTCGCGTTCGATACGCGTTGCCGCAGACTGTTGACTCATGGTGTTCCTCCAGAAAATGGCGATTGAGGTCTCAAGAAACAGCCCTTTCGCCGCCAAGTCGCACTGATTGCAGTATGATGGCGCCCTGATCGAGTTTATCACCCGGCTGCCGGCTTTCCCGACGCGCCCGTGGTACTTGCCTTATCTGGACCGGAGACCCCATGGAACTGACCGCGCTAACCGCCCTTTCCCCCATTGATGGCCGCTATGCGGACAAGACCTTTGAGCTGAGATCGATTCTCAGCGAGTTTGGCTTGATCCGTTATCGCGCCCTCGTGGAAGTGTGTTGGTTGCAAACGCTCTCCAATGAACCCTCGATCGCAGAAGTTCCCCCGCTCAGCGACGGGGCTCGAGGGCGGCTGGACGAGATCATCTCCCGCTTCGGTTTGGAACAGGCGCAACGGGTAAAGGCGATCGAGGAGATCACCAACCATGATGTCAAAGCCATGGAGTACTTCCTTAAGGAGCAGATTGCCGGACAAAGCGAACTGGAGGCCGTGAGCGAGTTCATCCACTTCGCCTGCACCTCTGAAGACATCAACAATCTGTGTCACGCCTTGATGCTCAAGGATGCGCGCGAACAGATCGTGTTGCCGATTCTGGATCAGTTGATCGAAGCACTGCGCACGCTGGCCCACCGCTATGCGGATCTCCCGATGCTCGCACGCACCCATGGGCAACCTGCCTCACCCACATCCATGGGTAAGGAAATGGCCAATTTCGTGCATCGGCTGGACCGCCAGCGCCGTCAGTATGCCGAAGTCACCCTCTGGGGAAAGCTGAACGGTGCCGTTGGTAATTTCAACGCCCATCTGATCGCTTACCCGGAGACCGATTGGCCGCGGCTGAGCCAGAGCTTCGTCAATGAGCTTGGGCTGACCTGGAATCCATTCACAACCCAGATCGAACCCCATGACTACATGAGCGAGTATTTCGCGGCATTGATTCGAATCAATACCATTCTGCTGGACATGTGCCGGGATATCTGGGGATACATCAGCCTGGGCTACTTTCGTCAACGGCCGGTGGAAAATGAAGTGGGTTCTTCCACCATGCCCCATAAAGTGAATCCCATCGATTTTGAAAATGCCGAGGGCAATCTCGGTATCGCCAATGCCTTGCTTGGCCATCTCGCCGAAAAGCTGCCCATATCGCGCTGGCAGCGTGATTTGAGCGATTCAACGGTCCTGCGAAACCTCGGTGTCGGCATTGCGCACAGCTTGATCGCTTATCAATCCATTTTGCGCGGCATTGGCAAGCTGGAAGCCGATCCTGTTGCTTTGCAGCGGGATCTGGACGCGAACTTGGAAGTGGTCGGGGAAGCCATCCAGACGGTGATGCGCCGCTACGGTATCCCGCAGCCCTATGAACAGCTCAAAAAGCTGACGCGGGGGCAACGGATCACGCCGGAGCAACTCCACGCCTTCATCGCCGAACTGGCGTTGCCGGAGGAAGTCCGCGCCCGTCTTCTTGCACTGACCCCAGCCACTTATATCGGCAATGCGGCCAACCAGGCCCGCCAAGCCTGACCAACAGCCGACACGCCACTGATGACGCAATTTGTGGCGGATTGGAGCAATCCGCCACATCGACACTCAGGCAGGCGTTTCGAGTAACCCTTCTTCCACAGCCTGTTGCAGATAAGCCCGGAAGTCATCAGCCACATCGGGATGCCGCAACGCGTATTCCACGTTCGCCTGCAAGTAGCCGAGCTTGCTCCCGCAGTCGTAGCGCTTGCCATCGAACTGATAGGCAAAAACCTTCTCATAGGGCAGGAGCCCTGCAATCGCGTCGGTCAGCTGATACTCGCCACCGGCACCGCGGGGAAGCTCTCGAATCAGCTCAAAGATGCGTGGAGTCAGCACATAGCGCCCAACGACCGCAAGGTTCGAAGGCGCAACCTCAGGTTTGGGTTTTTCAACCATCCCCTCGATTTCTGCGACTTTTCCCGGCTTCTTGCCAAGCTGAACAATCCCGTACTGATCGGTATGACTCGTGGGGACCTGTTCCACAGCCAGAATGCTGGCGCCGTACTCGGCGTAGGTATCGCACATCTGCGCAAGAACCGGCTTGTCGCGCCCATCCAGCAAATCGTCTGCAAGCAGCACGGCAAACGGGTCATTGCCGATAACCGGCTGGGCACACAGGACCGCATGTCCAAGCCCCAAGGCTGCCGGCTGGCGAATGTAAACACACGTTACATTCTCCGGAACAATTCCGCGCACGATATCCAGCAGCTTTTGCTTTCCACGGGCCTCAAGCTCGCGCTCCAATTCGTAAGCCTTGTCGAAATGATCCGGAATTGCCCGCTTGTTACGCCCGTTGACGAAGACCATGACCTCAACGCCAGCAGCAACCGCTTCTTCAACCGCATATTGGACCAAAGGCTTGTCCACAACGGGGAGCATTTCTTTGGGACTGGCCTTCGTTGCCGGCAGAAAACGCGTGCCCAAACCGGCAACCGGAAAGACCGCCTTACGAATCCGGCGAACGCCGGAGTTGGGGACGTTCATCAAGACGCTCCTTATTCATCAGGGTGGTGTCGACTGATCTTGCAAACACAATCTCTCAATCGAGAACGCTGGAGGCATCCGCCCCGGCAAAAATGAAAGCCATATTAAACAAAAAGAGGCTCCTGAAAAAGGAGCCTCTTTTTGTCGTCACATCAGCGTTTCGAACTAGAGGCCGACTTCGTTTTGCCTTCCTGTAATAGCACGTCTGCTGCAATCTTTTCCAGCGTTGCATCCCCGATTCCGGGGACGTGCGTCAGGTCCTCCTTAACTTTGAACGGGCCATTCTTTGTGCGGTAATCGACTATGGCCTTGGCTTTTGCAGGACCGATTCCGGGTAACGCGTCAGCAATCGCCTCCGCATCGGCAGTATTGATGTTGACCGGTGCCGCCTGGATGCCCTGGGCCATGAGTGCCCCGGCGATCAACACCATCCATTTCGAACGCAATAACTTGAACATCTTGAAGGTCTCCTCGTAATTGGCATGTCTGAATCAGTCCGCGACTGATCAGGGTCAACGCCGAGTCTCGCCGTCCCACCCCGTTTCATGCAGAGGATGTGACAGCGAATTCGGCGGGCATGCCAACGGCGTAATCGTTCCCCATTGCTGGCATCCCGGGCATTGCCAATGCAGAATCTGCCCGGAAAAACCACAATGGCCACACCGATAATGCGGATGACCTTCGAGGATCTTTCCCATGAGTTCATGGAACAACATCACTTCCGACAATTCCAAGGCGCTTTTGTTCTGTAACCGGAGTTGCAACCACTCCTGCAAACCCTCGAGCGTCGGGTAACCTTTGGCATACTGCCGTAGAGCATCGGCCGAATCGCCCTTCATCTTAAGTCGCAGGCGAATGACATCCAGAATCTTGGCAGCATCCTCACTACCCCGATAGCCGGCCAATCGTGCGAGAAATGCATCCCGACCCGAGAAATCGCCCAACCGACCATACAGCTCAAGGATGGCGTCGATCACCAACGGCAAGAAATGGGCATCCTGATCGAGAATTCGCAAGGCGCTGCGCAGAGCAAGCGGAAAATCGGTTTCGATCAGCGCCAATCGCATCGCCAAGAGGCTGGCTCGCACGCATCGCTGATCTGCCTTGAATGCATTTTGAATCATTCGCTGGGCTTCGGTCAGATTGCCGGCATCCAATGCTTGCTGCGCAAGTTCGCAATGGTAGTGTGCAATCCGTGTTGAGATCGATGGCGTTGTCCCTGATCGGCTCAAAATGAGGGATGCCGTTGCCAACGCACTACGCCAATCGCGTTCACGTTCATAGATTTGCAACAGCAGATCCAAGACCGGATGGGCGCCGGGCACACGGCCCTTCAGCTCAGAGAGAATCGCTTCAGCACGATCCAAGACGCCGAGTTTCAGATAATCATGGGCCAGTTCAAACAGGGCTTGATCTTTTTGCGTGCCTGTCAATGTGGGACGCGCGATCAGATTCTGGTGAATGCGGATGGCACGATCGACTTCACCCCGCCGCCGAAACAGGGCACCTAACGCCAGATGAGTCTCAAAGGTATCGTTGTCAACCGCGGCCAAATGAATGAAAACTTCAATGGCCTTGTCCTGCTGCTCGCTCAGCAGGTAGTTCATACCGCGCAGGTAATCCCGGTTCAGAACATTGAAGTCGTGATCGTTTGGGAGCGCGCGCGTGCGTCTCCCGATCAACCAGCCGGACAGCGCAGCGATCGGCAGAAGAAAAAACAGGAGCCCCTGATCAAGGGCCATCTTTCAACGGAATTTCCCGGAGATTGGCAATTTCCTGTTCGGCAATACGACAACGCCGTTCGATTTTCCGGGCGCGCAGTCGCTCACGCAGCCATGGGAGCATCATGCTCACGACCCCAAACAGCCAGCCCAGTATCAGCACCGACGCTGCAAAGACGGCTAATGGAACCGTCAGGGTTCCGCCCGGATACGTGATCTCGACCGGTGCCGCATTCTGCCATGCCAAGACAGCGAATGCGGCCAATAGCGCAAGTGAGATCAGCAAAGCCAATAACCGCATCACATTGATCCTCGCGAGCCTGCTCTAGAGCGAGCGTGCGCTGCCGTCCGCTTCGTTCTCGCACGACCACCAAAACTCAAAGAGTCATGGCAAGTCGGCTAACCCATGATAATCATTTGAGCAGGACGCCGGTCAATTCAGGATTGATCTGGCATCGCTCACCTGCCATGCCGAACGTCGTCAGGAATGCTGCCCATTGAGAGCGTTCACCCGCTCCCGGAGCTCTTTGCCGGGCTTGAAGTGCGGCACGAACTTTTCCTGAAGGGTCACTGAAGCCCCGGTTTTGGGATTGCGACCGATCCGTGGGGGACGATGGTGCAGCGAAAAACTGCCGAACCCGCGGATTTCGATACGATCGCCCTCTGCCAAGGCAGCTCCCATCATGTCAAGAATCCCTTTGACAACCAGTTCCACATCGCTATGCGGCAAGGCGGAATTTTTCGCCATTTGTTCAATAAGATCCGACTTGGTCATGACGTTCGAGTCCACAAATCGATGAAAACCGAGAGACGACTGCCGGAATTACCAAGGCATCGAAATGCCCTGGTAATCCGTGCAGACCGAAGGAATTGAAAGTCCGGCCGAAATCAGTTTTCGTCTTTCTGAGCCGAAATCTGCTGGCGCAACAGGTCACCCAGGGTGGCAGAACCGGCAGGAGAGGTGGTCATGCGACCATAATCTTCCATCGCTTCCTTCTCCTCATGGGTTTCCTTGGCCTTGACCGACAGCGTCAGCATGCGGTTCTTGCGATCCACGTTAACGATCTTCGCCTCGACCGTATCATCGACATGGAGCACGTTGCGCGCGTCTTCGATCCGGTCACGACCCAGTTCCGAAGCCCACAGCTGCGCTTCGACACCCTCCGCGAGTTCCACCACGGCAGACTTCTGATCCACTTCGATCACCCGTCCGGTGACAATGCTGCCCTTGGGATGATTAGCCAGATAGGCAGCAAAGGGATCCTGTTCGAGCTGCTTGATTCCCAGCGAGATCCGCTCACGTTCCGGGTCGACCTGCAACACCACCGCTTCGATCTCGTCGCCCTTCTTGTAGCGCTGAACGATGTCATCACTGCTTTCGGCCCAAGTGATGTCGGACAGATGGACCAAGCCGTCGATCCCACCTTCGAGCCCGATGAAGACGCCGAAATCGGTGATGGACTTGATGGTACCGGAGATCCGGTCGCCCTTATTATGGGTTTCAGCAAATTCCTTCCACGGATTTGCCTGGCACTGTTTCATGCCCAAGGAAATTCGGCGGCGCTGCTCATCGATGTCGAGCACCATCACCTCGACTTCATCGCCGATGGATACCATTTTGTTCGGATTCACGTTCTTGTTGGTCCAATCCATCTCGGATACATGGACCAGACCTTCCACGCCTTCTTCGATCTCGACGAAGCAGCCGTAATCCGTGATATTCGTCACCTTCCCGAACAAGCGGGTTCCGGAAGGATAGCGACGTGCAATCATTTCCCACGGATCGGCACCAAGCTGTTTCAGACCCAGGGATACGCGACGACGCTCCCGATCGAACTTCAGCACCTTGACTTCCAGCTCGTCCCCGACGTTCACAACCTCGGAAGGATGCTTGACACGCTTCCACGCCATGTCGGTGATGTGCAGCAAGCCGTCGATGCCGCCCAAATCGATGAACGCGCCGTAATCCGTCAGATTCTTGACTACGCCACGCGCCACGCTGCCTTCCTGCAGATTGTCCAAAAGCGCTTCACGTTCCGCGCTGTATTCCTGCTCGACCACGGCGCGGCGGGAGACCACCACATTGTTGCGGCGACGGTCCAGTTTGATAACCTTGAACTCAAGTTCCTTACCTTCAAGGTATGCGGTGTCGCGGACGGGACGCACATCGACCAGGGAACCCGGGAGGAAGGCGCGCACCTCGTCAATGTCGACCGTATAGCCTCCCTTGACTTTCCCGGTCAACAGGCCCTTGATGATCTCGCCCTGCTCGAATGCCTTTTCCAGAACGGTCCAAGACTTGGCTCGCTTGGCCTTCTCACGCGACAGCTGAGTTGCCCCGAAACCGTCCTCTACGGCGTCCAGTGCGACCTCGACTTCATCGCCGACGGCGACTTCCAATTCTCCCTTGTCGTTGTAGAACTGGCGGATGTCGATCACACCTTCGGACTTGAACCCGGCATTGACGATCACGCTGTCGCCACGGATTCCAACAACCCGACCCGTGATGATGGCGCCGGGCTGCATGGTTTGACCACGCAGGCTTTCTTCGAACAGTTCGGCAAAACTTTCAGACATGCAAACTCGCCACAATGGCGGCCTTTCGGCCGGTTAGGGTCCCGAGACATCCCGGAACTGAATGACAACAGGCGGGCCTACTCCGGCTCGCCACCGCGCCCCGCCGCAACGGGAATTCATTGACTGGTTCAAACCAGATGGCGGATCCGCGCCAAGCCGATGATATGCTCACACAGCTGCTCCGGAGACCGGCCCGTCGAATCGACCACTTGAGCTTCGGCATCGGGCACCAGCGGCGAAACAGGTCGGTCGCGATCTTGGCGATCCCGATCCTCAATCTCCTGAATCAAGCTGGTGATGCTAGCACTGATACCATGCTCCATCAACTGTTTATGACGACGACAGGCGCGCTCTTCGGCCGATGCAGTCAGGAAAATCTTCAGGGGCGCATCTGGAAAAACCACAGTCCCCATGTCCCGGCCATCGGCGACCAGACCGGGCGACCGGCGATCGGCTCGCTGACGCGCCAGCAGCGCATCCCGAACGGCCGGCTGTCGCGCTACCCTCGATGCTGCGGCGCCCGTGGTTTCGGCTCGCACCTCGGCCGTTACCTCGCGCCCCTCGAGAAAAATCTGCTCGCGTCCTCGACTATCCCAGCCGAACACGCAATCCAACCGATGGGCAAGTCCGGCAAGCGTCTCAGCCGCATCCAGATCAACCCCCTGTTTTTTCGCCGCTACGGCGACCAAGCGGTACAGCGCACCGCTATCAAGAAAATGCCACCCCAGACGTTGAGCCAACATGCGACCGACCGTCCCTTTTCCGGCACCGCTCGGGCCGTCGAGACAGATGACGGGTGCCGGTGATTGATCATGCATCGCGAAATACCGTTGAAACAGTCAATCCCGCCTCGACAGCCATGTTGGCAAAACCAGGGAAGGACGTTTCGACATTGTTGCAATCGCCAATCTCGATTGTTCCCTCGGCGCGCAACGCCGCCATGGCAAAGGCCATCGCGATGCGATGATCGCCATGACTTTCGATGCGGCCGCTTTTCAGCGTGCCACCTTGGATGCGTATCCCGTCCGGCCGTGGATCGACGAGCGCCCCCAAGCGTGCGAGCCCATCGGCCATTACCTGAATGCGATCGCTCTCTTTGACCCTCAACTCGGCAGCACCGGTCAGCACCGTTTCGCCCTCCGCATAAGCCGCCGCCACGAACAGAGCGGGAAACTCGTCGATCGCCAGCGGCACCAGCGCTTCAGGAATCTCGATACCGTGCAACGGCGCCGCACGTACCCGCAAATCGGCAACCGGCTCAGCACCGAACATACGTTCTCGTTCCAGGCGGATATCGGCCCCCATGGCGCGCAGGATCTGGATAACCCCGGTACGGGTCGGATTGATTCCCACATCCCGTAGCAGGATCTCCGATCCCGGGGTAATACTGGCGCCAACCAGGAAAAAGGCCGCCGAGGACAGATCAGCCGGCACCTCAACGGACGCGGCACGTAAGCGATGCCCCCCGCTCAGACGCACGCTCAGCGATTCGCGGTGGATGGGATAACCGAAGGCTTCCAGCATGCGCTCGGTATGGTCCCGCGACGGCGCCGGCTCGTCGATGCGGGTTTCACCGGTGGCGTACAGGCCGGCCAGCAACAGCGCCGATTTCACTTGGGCGCTGGCGACGGGGGAGATATGGTGTATCCCATGCAGCAGCCGACCTCCGCTGATCTCAAGCGGCGGAGTCCCATTGTCGCTACCGTGAATCATGGCTCCCATCCGGCTCAACGGATCAATGACCCGGCGCATGGGACGCCGACTCAGCGACGCATCACCGGTCAGTGCGCTATCAAAGGGTTGCGCGCACAACAAGCCGGCAAGGAGTCGCATGGAGGTGCCCGAGTTGCCCAAATCCAGGGGCTGATCCGGAGCCGTGAGCCCCGCCATCCCCACGCCATGGATGCGCAAGCATCCCGCGTCCGGCCCATCGATGCGAACGCCCATGGCACGGAAGGCGTCACGCGTTGCCAGGCAATCCAGGCCATCGAGAAAACCGCGGATTTCGGTCACCCCATCGGCAAGCGCGCCGAAGATGACGGATCGATGGGAAATTGACTTGTCTCCCGGGACTCGGAACTCACCGGACAAAGGACCGGCCTTGGAAACGACATAGTCGATCGACATGATTGCCTCAGTATCGGAATGCATCACGGGTGTGCTTGGCTTCCCGGAACATGGTTTCGATGCGCGCGCCGTCTCCTGCCGAAATGGCCTGAATGAGCTCATCCAGACCCGCCTGAAACTGGTCCAGCGCATCCAGAATGGCTGGCGCATTGGTCAGACAGATGTCCCGCCACATGACCGGATCACTGCTGGCGATGCGGGTAAAATCGCGAAACCCCCCTGCGGCGTAGCGCAGCACTTCTGATTCGGCTTCCATCTGGCTCAGAGCGTGGACCAGCGCAAACGCCACGACATGCGGCAAATGGCTGGTCGCCGCCAGGATGCGGTCATGGCTGACGGCGTCCATTTCCTCGACCGTTGCGCCGGCCGCCATCCACATCTTGCGCACCGCCGCAATCGCGACCGGACTCGAAGCTGGCGTGGGGGTTAGAATTACTCGGCGCCCCTGAAACAACTCGGGAAACGCTGCTTCAACCCCGCTGTTCTCTGTGCCGGCGACGGGATGACCAGGAACGAAGGCCGATGGAAGATCTCCGAACACCGCGCCGGCAGCCTCGATGACGGCGCCCTTGGCACTGCCCACATCAGTCAGAATGGTCTCAGGCGCGAGATGATCATGAATCGAGGCCAGCACCGTCGCCATGGCCCGCATCGGCACGGCCAAGACCACCATGTCCGCACCGCCCACCGCTTGCGCAAAATCGAGATCATAGCCGTCGATCACCCCCAGGTCGCGGGCACGTTCCAGGGTTTCGGCATGACGCCCCGCACCCACGATCTGGCCGCAGTAACCGGCTCGGCGCAAGGCCAGGGCGAGAGAACCGCCGATCAGGCCGACACCAATCACACACAAGCGACGGATCATGAGGTCAACAAACGCCCCATCGTGTCGAGGAAACGGTCATTGTGCTCTGGCAATCCGACACTGACCCGCAGTGATTCCGGAAGACCGTAACCGCCAACCGGCCGCACAATGATTCCGGCCGCCAATAGATTCCGATACATCCATTGCGCATCGGGAACGCGAAAGGTGATGAAATTGCCCACCGATGGAATCTGATCCAACCCAAGCGCCGCGAGCCCTTCGGCAAGCTGTCTCAGCCCCGATCGATTCACCGCCACGGCCTTTGCCAGATGAGCATCATCGGACAAAGCCACGTGCGCCGCCGCCAGAGCCAGACTATTGACATTGAACGGCTGACGCAGACGATTCAGCAAGTCCGCCAATGCGGGATGACTGATACCATAACCAACCCGGAGCGCGGCCAATCCGTAGGCCTTTGAAAACGTTCGCGTTACGAGCAGATTTTCATGCTGTGCGAGCAGACGGCATCCATCCGGGTATCCCGACTCTGTCACATACTCGAAGTACGCTTCGTCCAGCACCACGATGACGTGAGGTGGAACCGCTTCCAGGAAGCTCGCCAGTCCATCCGCGTCGATCCATGTGCCCGTGGGATTGTTCGGGTTCGCGATGAAGACCACCGCCGTATCGCGATCGATATGTTTTGCCATGGCGGGCAGATCGTGACCGTAAGGCTGCTCCGAATCGGCCGGAAGTGCTGGGACGACCCGCGCTTCGGCGCCAACGGCCCGGGTTGCCAGGGTGTAGATGGCAAACGCATGCGCCGACATCACCGCGTTGCGCCCGGGTCCCAGAAAGGCCTGAGCCACCAGATTCAGCAAATCATTCGACCCATTGCCGAGCGTGATGTGCGCAGGGGTCACATCCAGATGGGTGCTCAGGGCGTCCTTCAACACATGGCCGCTGCCATCGGGATAGAGCGAGAGATCGTCGAACCCAGATTCCAGAACCCGCTGCACACCTGGTGCCGGGCCCACGGGACTCTCGTTGGAAGCGAGCTTGATGATGTCCGAGATGCCCAGCTCGCGCTGCAGCGCATCGATCGGCTTTCCCGGTTCGTACGGCATCAGCCCGCGAACCGCGGGCAGGGCGGCATTGATGAATTCGGGGATGGACTGCATTGAATGTTTCCGTCGTGCCAAATCGGACCGGCGCTCAGCCGACCGCCATTGGATAGGATCCCAGGTTTTTGAGCCAGGCCGCCCGCCCGGCCATCGCAGCCAGCGCGGCTGCCACGGGCGGATCCTGCACGTGCCCTTCCATATCCAGAAAGAAATTGTAATCCCAAGGACCGCGGCGGGACGGACGCGACTCGATACGGGTCAGGCTCACGCCATGCTGATGGAACGGCTCCAACAGCCGAAACAGCGCACCGGGGCGGTTGTCGACCGCGACCATGAGCGAGGTCTTGTCGCGCCCGGAAACCTCGGCATGTTCGCGAGCGATCACCAAAAAACGTGTCGTGTTGTCCGGCTCATCCTCGATATTCTCGGCAAGGATATCGAGACCATACAACCCCGCCGACTGATGGCTGGCTACGGCACCAATTCCCGGGGTTGCGGCAGCCTGACGTGCCCCCTCGGCATTGCTGGCAACCGCTCGCCGGAGCACGCCCGGAAGATGCCGATCCAGCCATTCCCGGCACTGTGCCAGCGCCTGGCCATGCCCCAACACTTCGGTAATCGCTTCCAGTCCACTGACACGACCCAGCAGGCAATGATGAACCGGCAGGATGATCTCAGCACAAATCTGCAGGCCGGAGCGTGCGAACATGTCGAGGGTATGGGTTACCACCCCTTCGGTGGAGTTCTCCACAGGGACCACACCGCAGTCGGCCCCACCCGCTTCGACCTCGCGAAACACCTCGTCCACCGCGCCCAGCGGCGTTGTCATGATGCCTTGACCAAAGTGCTTGAAGACCGCAGCCTGGGTATACGTTCCCTCTGGTCCCAAATAGGCGACCCGGAGTGATTTTTCCAGAGCCAGGCAAGAGGCAATGACTTCACGATAGATGCGCAGCAATGCCTCATCGCCCAAGGGACCGGGATTCCCGGCCAACACGGCCCGCAGCACCTGAGCTTCACGCGCCGGACGGTAAAAGCAGCTGGCCTCACCGGAAGCGGCCTTGATTCGGCCCACCTCCTGAGCCATCCGCGCGCGCTCATTGAGTAGGTCGCGCAGCTTCAGGTCCAGCGAGTCGATGCGGGCACGAAAATCGGCGAGCTGCTCGGCTTCCGACACCCTGCCCTCCGGTATAGGAGACTGCTCCGTCATAGGGCCCGAACAGCCAATACACCCTCGATTGCTCGCAATCCCGCCGTGGCTGTTTCCGGGATCGCCCGATCCACATCCACGACCGTATAGGCCAGATCGCCTTTGGATTTGTTCAACATATCGAGAATATTGAGGCCGGACCCCGCCAGCGTGGAGGAAATCTGTCCCAGCATATTGGGAACGTTGGCATTCACGATACAGACACGGAACCCTTCGGTGCGCGGAAGGATCGCTTCAGGGAAATTGACCGAGTTGCGAATGTTCCCGTTCTCGAGGTAGTCCCGGACCTGCTGTACCACCATGACCGCACAATTTTCCTCAGCTTCCTGAGTCGACGCCCCGAGATGCGGCAACGCAATCACACGGGAATGACCTTTCAGTGAAACACTTGGAAAATCACACACATAGCCTGAGATGCGCCCGCTGTCTAGCGCTTCACGAACGAGTGCGGCACCAACCACACCCTCACGCGAGAAATTGAGCACGACCAGACTGGGCTTGGCCAGTTTCAGGCGTTCGGCATTGAGCATGTCGCGGGTATGATCATTCAGCGGCACATGAAAGCTCAGGTAATCCGCCCGGGCGATCACTTCTTCCACACTGCGTGCCTGCTCCACGCCCGCGGAAAGCTGCCAAGCATTCTCGACCGTCACCTTCGGGTCGAAGCCGATCACCCGCATGCCCAGCGCATGCGCGGCATTCGCCACTTTGACCCCGATCGCGCCCAGCCCGACCACGCCCAGCGTCCGGCCCGGCAATTCGGTCCCGACAAACTGCTTCTTGCCCGCTTCGACCGTCTTGTGCATGGCTGCGTCGTCGCCATCCAGTCCTTCCACAAAGTGCAGCGCCTGCGGAATGTTGCGTGATGCCATGAGCAGTCCGACCAGCACGAGCTCCTTGACCGCATTGGCATTCGCGCCGGGCGTGTTGAACACCGGCACACCCAACGCCGACAGTCGGGTGATGGGAATGTTGTTGACCCCGGCGCCGGCCCGTCCAACGGCCTTGACCGATTCGGGAAATGCCATGTCATGCATGACCTGGGATCGCACCAGAATGGCATCCGGTTCAGTCAGATCGCTGCCGACCTGGTACTGGTCTGCCTCGAACTGGCTCAGGCCACGAGGGGAAATATTATTCAACGTCAGGATTTTGAACATGAAACCGCCTACAGATCAGCGTCAGGGAAGCGTGTGTCGCAAAGCGTTCAGCCGTGGCGTTGCTGAAAATCTTTCATGAACGCCACCAGCGTCTCAACCGCCTCATAGGACACCGCATTGTAGATGCTGGCGCGCATGCCCCCAACGGAACGATGCCCCTTCAGGCCAAGCAAGCCTGCCGCCTTGGCTTCGCTCAGGAAGGTCGCGTCCAGCGCCGCGTCAGGCAGGATGAACGGCACGTTCATCCAGGACCGATCGGCGATCGCCACCGGATTGCGGTAGAACCCGGACTCGTCGATCGTCCGGTAAAGGAGTTTCGCTTTGCGCTGATTGATCTCGGCCATGGCGGCGAGGCCCCCTTGGGCCTTGAGATGAGCGAACACCAGGCCCGCGACATACCAGGAGAACGTGGCCGGCGTGTTGTACATCGAGTCGTTCTCGACCTGCGGCGCGTAGTCCAGGATGGTCGGCGTACCGGGCAAGGCGTGCCCCACCAGATCCTCTCGCACGATGACCAGCGTCACCCCGGCAGGACCGACGTTCTTTTGGGCGCCCGCGTAAATGAGGCCAAATCGGGACACATCCACCGGACGCGACAGCAAGGTCGAAGAAAAGTCTCCAACCAGCGGCACGCCGCCGGTTTCCGGAATCCAGTGGAATTCAACGCCGCCAATGGTTTCGTTGGGCGTGTAATGCACATAGGCGGCCTCGGAATCGAGGCGCCAGGCGGACTGGGGCGGAATCGCCGCAAAACCGCTTTCCTCTCCGGAGGCAGCGATGTTCACCGCGCCGAACTTCTTGGCCTCGGAGATGGCTTTCTTCGACCATGCGCCGGTGTGGATGTAGTCGGCGCGCCGACCTTCCCCCATGAGATTCAAGGGAACCATCGCAAACTGAGTGGTCGCGCCACCCTGTAGGAACAACACCTTGTAATTTTCCGGAATGGCGAGCAGCTCACGCAGGTCTTGCTCGGCCTGGGCGGCAATCGCCATGAATTCCTTGCCGCGATGGCTCATCTCCATCACGGACATGCCGCTGCCATGCCAATCCAGCAATTCGTCCCGCACCTGTTCCAGCACCACTTGCGGCAGCGCCGCCGGACCCGCATTGAAGTTGTATACCCGCGCCATAGTGTCCTCTATCCACCATTCATTGCCACGACATGGGTCTGTGGCTCCGCCGTCGATCACTGCGGATCGCAGCCCTCATCATCCTCGTCATCCAGACAGATCACCCGGTCCACGGCACACAGACGCTCACCGGCTTCCAGCTTGATGACCCGTACACCCTGAGTATTGCGTCCCAAGACCGAAATCTCCGAAACCGCCGTTCGCACCAGAGCGCCACTGCTGCTGAGCAACATGATCTGATCATCCTCGCTTACCCGCACCGCCGCCACCATACGCCCGTTACGTTCGCTGGTCTGCAACGCGATCACCCCTTGTCCGCCGCGACCATGCTGCGGAAAGTCCTCGAACTGAGAGCGCTTGCCAAAGCCATTTTCAGCGACGGTCAATACCGTTCCCTCGCCGACGGTCAACAGGCCGATCACCTGAGCTGATCGGGCGACCTTGATGCCGCGAATCCCGCCGGCTGCTCGGCCCATGGCACGGACTTCCGACTCATGGAAGCGAATCGCCTTGCCGGCATCGGTAAACAACATCACCTCGGTCTCGCCATCGGTCAACGCTACGTCCACAAGCCGATCATCATCCCGGAGCAGGATGGCGATGATGCCGGAGCTGCGCGGACGGGAGAATTCTGACAACGGGGTTTTCTTGACCGTTCCACCGCGGGTCGCCATGAGAACGTAGCTGTCCTCGGTAAACTCCTTGATCGGCAGAATGGCATTAATCCGTTCACCCATCCCCAGCGGCAGCAAATTGACGATGGGCTTGCCTCGGGCACCGCGACTGCCCTGCGGCAGCTCGTAGACCTTGAGCCAGTAGACCTTGCCCAGCGACGAAAAGCACAACAGTGTATCGTGGGTATTGGCCACGAACATCTTGTCGATGAAGTCTTCTTCCTTCTGGTTCGTGGCCAACTTTCCGCGGCCGCCACGCCGCTGCGCCTGATACTGATCGACCGGCTGACTTTTGGCATAACCTTGATGAGTCAGCGTGACCACGACTTCCTGAGGCGTGATCAGGTCTTCCATGCTCAGGTCGAGATGATCAACCAGGATTTCGGTGCGACGCGGATCGGCAAAATCCTTGCGAATCTGCTCGAGCTCGTCGCGAATCACCTGCATCAGACGCATCGGATCGGCCAGGATCAGCCCCAGCTCACGAATGCTGTCGAGCAGCCCGCGGTATTCCTCGAGCAGCTTGTCCTGCTCCAGCGCCGTCAGGCGGTGCAGGCGCAGATCCAGAATGGCCTGAGCCTGGGCCGGCGAGAGTCGATAGCCGGCCGGGCTGGGTCCGAATGCCGGGTCGAGCCCGTCGGGCCGCGCGGAAACCTCGCCGGCACGTGCCAGCATCTGTTCGATCAACGCCGAAACCCAGACCCGTTCCACCAGCGCTGCCTTGGCATCCGCCGGGGTGGGGGAGGCCTTGATCAGGGCAATCATCTCGTCGATGTTCGCCAGCGCAATGGCCAACCCTTCAACCAGATGCGCACGCTCGCGGGCCTTGCGCAGTTCGAACAGCGTTCGCCGCGTCACGACCTCGCGGCGATGACGCAGGAAAGCCTCCAAAAGCTCCTTGAGATTGAGCAGGCGCGGCTGGCCGTCGAGCAAGCCCACCATGTTGATTCCGAACACGGTCTGCAAGGCAGTGTGCTGGTAGAGGTTGTTCAGTACCACCTCGGCGACTTCGCCGCGGCGCAACTCGATCACCATGCGCAGCCCGTCCTTGTCGGACTCATCGCGTAGCTCGGTAATGCCCTCGATGCGTTTTTCTTTGACCAGCTCGGCGATCTTCTCCAACAGCCGGGCCTTGTTGACCTGATAGGGCAACTCGGTCACCACGATCGCCTGACGACCGCGGTCGAAGTCCTCGAAATGACAGCGCGCACGCAGATAGATACGGCCGCGGCCGGTCCGGTACGCCTCGCGGATACCATGCACGCCGTTGATGATCGCGCGCGTGGGGAAGTCCGGTCCCGGCACCCGCTCCAGCAGTGCTTCGATCTCCAGCGCGGGATCGTCGATCAGGGCCAGGCAGGCGTCCACTACCTCGCCGAGATTGTGCGGCGGGATATTGGTCGCCATGCCCACTGCGATGCCGGTGGAACCGTTGACCAGGAGATTGGGCACGCGCGTCGGCAGGACGACCGGCTCATGCTCGGAGCCGTCGTAGTTCGCCGAGAAATCGACGGTTTCCTTGTCCAGATCGGCCAGCAGCTCGTGCGCCAGCTTGGCCATGCGGATTTCGGTGTAACGCATGGCTGCCGGCGCATCGCCGTCGATCGAGCCGAAGTTGCCCTGGCCGTCGATAAGGACGTTGCGCATCGAAAACGGCTGCGCCATCCGCACGATGGTGTCGTAGACCGCAGTGTCGCCGTGAGGATGGTACTTACCGATCACGTCGCCGACCACGCGGGCCGACTTCTTATAGGGCTTGTTCCAGTCGTTGCCGAGCTCGTGCATGGCGAAGAGCACGCGCCGATGCACCGGCTTGAGCCCATCGCGGACATCGGGCAACGCCCGGCCGACGATGACGCTCATGGCATAGTCCAGATAGGACTGGCGCATCTCGTCTTCGAGATTGACGTCCAGGATTTCTTTAGCGACCTCAGCCATGCTGCCTCACGCGGGATGCGCCCCGCTTTCCGTTCGAATATTCAAGCGGGCAATTTTAGCACGGCCCGCCCATCAAGGCCGCCAGGCCAGCCGCATCCGGCCGCTCGATGATGCCCTTCTCCGTGACCAATACATCAATCAAACCGGCCGGCGTTACATCGAATACGGGATTGAGTGCCGTAAGCAGCGGTTCGACGGCGCTGCGGCCCGAAACACGCAGGATTTCCTCCGGTCCGCGAAACTCGATCGGAATGTCCTCTCCGCGCGTCATCCCGAGATCGATCGTGGCAGCGGGCGCCACCACCATGACACGGATGCCATGATGGCGCGCGGCCACGGCAAGCGCGTAGGTTCCGATCTTGTTGGCCACATCGCCATTGGCGGTGATGCGATCCGCCCCCACGATCACCCAATCGATCTCTCCGCGCGCCATGAAGAACGCCGCGGCACTGTCCACGATCAGGTTGACGGGGATCCCGTCACGGTTGAGCTCCCAGCTGGTCAACCGCCCCCCCTGCAACCACGGACGCGATTCGGTGGCATAGACCCCCGCCAGCCGCTGCTGCATCCAGGCGGTCCGGATCACACCCAGCGCCGTTCCCAGCCCCGCCGTCGCCAGTGATCCGGTGTTGCAGTGGGTCAACACCCGCGTACCCGGCTTCAGGAAAGCGGCACCCAACTCGCCCATGCGGACGTTGGCCGCCAAATCTTCCGCCCAGAGCGCCCCAGCCGCCTGCTCAAGAGCGCGCCAGTCGCCGGGGATGCCCTGACGGGCGATGTGCTCGAGCCGGCCCAAGGCTGCAGCCAGATTGACGGCCGTGGGCCGGGCGGCCGCCAGCAGGGCGACGGTTTCGGCTATGCCGGCAATCCAGCCGGGCGCATCACGCCCAGCGAGTTCGCGGGCGGCCATGACCAGACCGTAGGCACCGGCCAAGCCAATCGCTGGCGCGCCGCGTACGGCCATGTCATGGATCACGCGAGCGGTCTCGGCGGCATCGGTTGCGACCAGCCAATGTTCCTCGGTCGGCAACCGGCGCTGATCCAGCACGTGCAGAATCTCGCCATCCCAGCGCAAGGCGCGCACCTGATCGTTCGCCATCATCACCTCTCCTTCGGAGCGCCCGCGGAAGCGCACTCTAGCACGGCGCCACCCCTGCGGCAGCGCGGCGGCCGATGCTACACTTCGTCCACATTCCTGGCCCGCGAGACTTGCCCGTGGACGCTGTCGATACTCTGCTGCATGCTGCTTGGATCATTCCGGTCGAACCCGAAGGCGCGGTCTGGCCCGCGCACAGCCTGGCGATCCTGGATGGGCGTATTGTAGCGGTGCTTCCGCAACGCGAAGCGCGCGAGCGCTTCCGGGCCGTCACCGAAATCAATCTGCCGCAGCAGGCCCTGATTCCCGGCCTGATCAACGCGCATACACACAGCGCGATGAATCTGCTGCGCGGCCTGGCAGACGATCTGCCGCTGATGAGCTGGCTCGGCGAACATATCTGGCCGGCTGAGCAGCGCTGGGTGAACGCCGACTTCGTGGAAGCCGGCAGCCGGCTGGCCATGGCCGAAATGATCAAGGGTGGCACCACCTGTTTCAATGACATGTACTTCTTCCCGGAGCAGACTGCCCGGATCGCAGCCGAATGCGGCCTGCGGGCCTGCTTAGGCATGATCGTGCTCGATTTTCCCACCCGCTATGCCCGTAACGCGGACGACTATTTCACCAAGGGACTCGCCCTGCACGACGCGTGGCGCGAACACCCGCTGATCCGGACAGCTTTCGCCCCGCATGCCCCCTACACGGTCTCCGATGCGCCGCTGCAAAGACTCAAGGTGCTGGCGGACGAGCTCGATGTGCCGATCCACATGCATGTCCATGAGACCGCAGGCGAGGTTGCCGAGGCGACCGAGCGCGATGGGCGCCGCCCGCTGGCGAGACTCGAGGCGCTTGGCCTTCTGGGTCCGGGCTTCCTGGCCGTCCACATGACCCAGTTGCTGGTGGACGAAATCGCCCTCCTCGCCCGGACCGGCACACATGTCATTCACTGTCCCGAATCCAATCTGAAGCTGGCCAGCGGCTTCTGCCCGGTCTCGGCATTGCTGGCTGCCGGGGTGAATGTCGCCCTCGGAACCGATGGCGCCGCCAGCAACAACGATCTCGATCTGCTGGCCGAAATGCGAACCGCCGCGCTCCTGGCCAAGGGCGTCAGCCAAGACGCCGCTGCCGTGCCGGCATTTCAGGCCCTGCAGATGGCCACGCTGAATGGTGCACGAGCACTGGGCATCGACCAAGAGACCGGCAGCCTGCGTCCCGGCAAGTGGGCCGATGTGGTGGCAGTCGATCTGGGCGGACTCGATCGGCAACCGCTCTACCATCCGCTCTCTCAACTGGTGTATACCGCTCACCGCGATCACGTCACCGATGTCTGGGTGGCGGGCAGACCCCTGCTGCGAAACGGCGTCCTGACCCACATGGATGAAGCAGCGCTGATTCAGGAGGCGCGCGAATGGGGCATTCGCATTGCCACGGCCTCCCAGGAGAATTCCGATGATTGAACATGCCGGCGACAACGTCGATCGACAGGAAATCCAGAAGTTCGAAGCGCTGGCCAGCCGCTGGTGGGATCCGCACAGTGAGTTCAAGCCGCTGCACGACATCAATCCGCTGCGGCTCAACTACATTGACCAGCGCAGCCCGCTCAAGGACCGCCGGGTGCTGGATGTCGGCTGCGGCGGTGGACTGCTGAGTGAAGCCATGGCCCTGCGCGGCGCCGATGTGACCGGGATCGACATGGGCGAAGCCCCCCTCGCCGTTGCCCGCATCCATGCCGAACAATCCGGCGCGCAGGTGCGCTACCTGCAGCAGACCGCCGAGGCCATGAGCGCGGCGGAGCCGGAAAGCTACGACATCGTTACCTGCCTGGAAATGCTGGAACATGTCCCTGATCCCGGCGCCGTGGTGGCGGCGTGCGCGCGGCTGGTCAAGCCCGGTGGACAGCTGTATTTTTCGACCATCAACCGGACACCCAAATCCTTCCTGTTCGCCATTGTCGGTGCCGAATACGTGCTGCGGCTGCTGCCACGCGGGACGCACGAGTACGCCAAGTTCATTCGCCCCTCGGAAATGGAGGGATGGATCCGCGGCAATGGCCTGACCCTGCGCGACCTGACCGGCATGCACTACAACCCGCTGCTGCGCTACTACTGGCTGGCGCCCGGGGTGGACGTAAACTACTTGGTGCACTGCAGCCGCGATGGTTGAACGGGTGCAGGCGGCAATCCCGACGGGCGGGCGAGACTCCGACGGCGAACGACTCATTCGGGCCGTGCTGTTCGATCTCGACGGAACACTGGCCGACACCGCCCCCGATCTGGGCGCCGCACTGAATACCCTGCGCCGTCAGGCCGACCTCGACGAACTGCCGCTGAACACGATTCGCCCCTGGGTCTCCAAAGGCGCCCGCGGCCTGATCCAGTGCGGCTTCGGTCTGGACAGCGGGGCACCGGAAGCCGCAGCACTGGTGGACGCCTTGCTGGATCACTATGCCGGCGCTGTCTGCGTCCGGACCCGACTCTTTCCCGGCATGGACCGCGTGCTCGACCAGATCGAATCGCGCGGCCTGTGCTGGGGGATCGTCACCAACAAGCCGCGCCGCTTCACCCACCCCCTTATGGACGGCCTGGGCCTCAGCCAGCGTGCCGGTTGTCTCGTCTGCGGCGACACGCTGCCGGTACGCAAGCCCGATCCGGCGCCGATCCATCTGGCCTGCGCGCAATTGAGGGTTCCGCCGTCGATGGCCGTCATGGTGGGCGACGACCGGCGCGACATCCTCGCGGCCCGCGCCGCCGGCGCATGGTCACTGGCCGCGACGTATGGCTATGTCGAACAGACCGACCCACCCGGCGCATGGCCGGCGCATGGCCTCGTCCACCAACCCACCGACCTGTTGAACTGGTTGGATCGGACGTCATGACACCCCAGGCCTATTGCCAAGACGTGCTTGACCGACGCGCGCCGGAATGGCGCGTCATGCTGAGCTTCACTCCAGCCGGCACCCGCTCGATGCTCGAAGCGCTCTACGCCCTGCGGGTGGAAATCGAGGATCTGGCCATTCATGCAGTCGAGCCGGGCGTTGCCGCCACCAAATTGCAATGGTGGCGCGACGGGCTGAGCGCCTACCCCGAGACCCACGATCATCCGATCCTCGTGGCGTTGGCACAAGCGGGCGGCAAGCCGCTCGATCGCAGCCGTTTGTTGACCTGGTGTGATGGATGGGGAAGCGAGTTACAGTACCGAGAAATCGAGGATGAACGCGATCTGGACGATCTCCTGATGCGCCGCGGCGGCCATTTCGGGGCCTTGGTGGCGGATGCGCTCGATCGCAACGCTGCACTTGCCGGTCAGCACTGGGGCGTCTTGGCGGCGTGGCCTCGGCATCTCCTGCGTCTGCCCCGCCAGGCCGCCCAAGGTCATGTCGAACTACCAGTCGCTTGGTTGCATGACGCTGGCCTGACCCCCATGCAGCTGGCTGCCACGCCGCCCGAAACGCCGGTCCAGACGTTTTATGGCAGACTGATCCAGCAGGTCGAGCAACGCTTGGAACATCTGCAAACCACCCAGCCGAGCCGACCAGCCTTGCTGCCGCATCGACTGGAACTGGCTTTGGCCATGCAGCGTCTCGCCCGCTGGCGTCACCGCCAGTTTGAAGCCAGTGCGGCGCAACAGGCCGTGCCGCCCATCCGCCGACTCGGCATTCTCTGGCAGGCGGCCCGCCGGCATCGCAGGGCATTGCGGCAACCCAGCCATTTTCAACCCTGATCTCAAGGTTCAGCCCATGAACGCCTTTCTATCCGACTCTTTCAATCTACAGGACCGCATCATTCTGGTGACCGGCGCAAGCCGAGGAATCGGCCGCGCTGTCAGCCTGGCGCTGGCACGGCATGGCGCGACGGTCATCCTGAGCGGCCGACGGGTGGCCGAACTCGAGCAGGTCTACGACACCATCAAGGCTGCAGGGGGACCCGAACCGGCAATCGCGCCCCTGAATCTGGAATCCCTGCACTGGGACGAATGCCAAGGACTCATCGATCAGATCCAAGGCACATTCGGGCGACTGGACGGCCTGCTACACAACGCCGCTCACCTGCACGGGCTGACGCCGCTCAACCACTATCCCATCGAGGAGTGGTATCGCACCCTTCAGGTCAATTTGAATGCGCCCTTCCTGCTGACCCGCTGCTGCTGGCCGTTGCTGATGGCCTCGAGCGATGCTTCGGTCCTGTTCAGCAGTGACGCAACCGGCCGCCGTGGCAAGGCTTACTATGGAGCCTATGGAGCCAGTAAGTTTGCCCTAGAGGGCCTGATGCAGATCATGGCGGAAGAAACCGAAGCCAACACGCCCATCCGGGTCAACAGCCTGGACCCAGGCCTCGTCGATACGGCCCTGTATCAGCGCATCTATCCTGAACCCGCCCACGCCGACCTGCCGCTGCCTGAGGCCGTATGCCGGCCTTACCTATTCCTCCTCGGGCCGGGCGGCCGGGGCTTGACCGGACGATCGTTTGTGATTGGTGAAGGCGGCCCCTGGGATGAATGACCCGCGGTCTGTATTGGCCCATTGGGTTTCCTAAGCACCTGGGCTATACTTGCGCGCTTCGATCCTGTGCCGGGATGGCGGAACTGGTAGACGCGCCGGACTCAAAATCCGGTTCCCGTGAGGGAGTGCGAGTTCGACTCTCGCTCCCGGCACCATCGGATCGATGCGCGGGTGACCGATTGCAGCTCACGCCGGGTGAGCCTGAAGCCTCGTTCGTGGCGCCATTGCATCAGGCTCGCACTCCCCCGCCCTGCCGAAACGGGCTCCACCGATCTACAATCCCCTTCCGGATTGAACCGCTTTTCGGGAGTAGCCTGTATGTCACCCGCCCTGCAAAACCTCCTCGCGCAACTGGACCTCGAGATTCTGGACGAGAATCTGTACCGCGGCACCAGCGCCGACCTGGGCGGATTCAGCGTGTTTGGCGGCCAGGTCGTGGGGCAGGCCCTGGTGGCGGCTCAACGCACGGTGGCGCCCGAGCGCCCAGCGCATTCGCTGCATGCCTATTTTCTGCGCCCCGGCGACATGAAGGCATCGATCATCTATCAGGTGGAGCGACTGCGTGACGGCAAAAGCTTCAGCACCCGGCGTGTTCTTGCACTGCAGCACGGCAAACCGATCTTCACGCTTTCCGGCTCGTTCCAGCACGAGGAGCAAGGACTTGACCATCAGGCCCAGGCGCCTGAAGCACCGCCACCCGAATCCCTGCCCACGGAACAGGAACTGCGCGAACAGCTGGCGGAAAAGGTTCCCGAACCCTTGCGCCGATTCCTGAAACGGGAAGTCGGCATTGAGATGCGCCCGGTCGCCCCGGTGGATTTCTTCACGCCCGAACGGCGCGAGCCGGTCCAGCAAGTCTGGCTACGGGCGAAGCACCCACTGCCCGATGAGCCGGCCCTGCACCGAGCGCTGCTGGCATACGCTTCGGACTTCAATCTGCTCGGCACCAGCCTGTTGCCGCACGGCATCACGTTCTTCCAAGGCAACCTGCAGGGCGCCAGCCTGGACCATGCCCTGTGGTTCCATCGTCCGTTCCGCATCGACGACTGGATTCTCTATCACATGGAAAGTCCAAGCGCCTCAGGCGCACGCGGGTTCAACCAAGGCGGATTCTATGACCGGCAGGGCCGACGCATTGCTTCCAGTGCGCAGGAAGGCCTGTTGCGCCTGCGCGTCGGCACTCCCACCGGCTGATTCGGCAAATCCAAGCCCACGCCTGGTAAAGGCCGTCAACCACTCGCCGCCGCGGGTGGAACCGCCGCGCCGTAGGTTTCCTTCACCTCGCGCCGCTGGATCTTGCCCACCGGTGAGATGGGCAATTCCTTGGCGATGACGACCGAACGCGGTTTCTTGTAGCCCGCAATGCGGCCCTCGCAATGCTCGCTCACTGCCTCGGCCGTGAGCGCGACTCCGGCTTTCGGCACCACGACCGCTCGCACCGATTGACCCCACTTCTCATCCGGCACCCCGATCACGCAGACCTGCGCGATGCCCGGGTGCTCGAGCAGGATTTCCTCCACCTCGTGCGGAAAGATCTTTTCGCCACCGCTCGAAATGCATTCCTTCTTGCGCTCGACGACGCGCAGATCGCCATCGGCGTCAAAGTAGCCCAGATCGCCGCTGTAGAGCCAGCCGGCGCGCACGGCCTCGGCGGTCTTGTCCGGTTCGTTGAAGTAGCCTTTCATGACCGAGCCGCTGCGGTAGATGATCTCCCCGATCTCGCCGGATGGCACATCGCGACCCTGCTCATCAACGATACGGGTTTCCACCACCGGCTTGCCGACACAATGGTCCTTGAGCGAGGCCGGGCTGAAATCAAAGCGGAAGGACGTCACCGGCGTCATCTCGGTCTGACCAAACCCATCGGCGATCACCACGCCCGGAAAAGCCTCGAAGATCTTGCGCTTGAGGGCGGCTGGACAGACTCCGGCCCCGGTGGCACATGCCACCACCGAGCTGCGATCGAACCGCGCCACATCGGGATAGTCCACCAGCATACGCCACGCGGTCGGCACGTTCCCCAGCAACATCGGGCGTTCCTGTTCCACCAGCTTCAACACCGCCTCGGGCTCAAAGCTGACACTGCGGGGCATCACCAAGGTCATGTTGCCAAGCAGCGGTGCCAGCACCGCCAGCTGATAGGCCGCATCGTGGAACATCGGAAACGAGGGCATCATGGCCTTGATCGGCCGACGCGATCCCAGGCGCACCGCCAACGCACTGCCGATCATGCGATCGGCCAGGCTGATGATCCCCCGCTGCAGCCAGCGCCGCCCGAGCAGATAGCGCACCGGTGCGGATTTCGCTGCGCCGACGGCCGGGCCCGGCAGATGCTGTCGCAACATCGCCTCCAGATCCGGCGTGACCTGAAAGCCTCCCAGGGCGCCGACGACGGTCCGCACGATGGATTGCACCATGCGCACGTGATTCCCGTAGGTCAACATGACGCCTTTCGGCAATCCGGTGGTGCCACCGGTGTAGCACAGCACGCAGGTGTCCTCGAGGTTCGCCGGACCCACCGGAAACGCCGGGGCGCTACGGGTGATGAGCGTTTCATATTCGTGGGCACCGGCAAACTCGGGCGTATCCCGGCCGACATAGTGCTGCACGGTCGGCATCTGCGCACGGGCGCCGGCCACGGCGTCTTGCCACAGTCGCTCGAACACGAATGCCTTGGCCTGACAGTGATTGGTCTGATAGGCGATTTCACGCGCCGTAAAGCGGTAGTTCATCGGGACCGGAATGGCGCCGAGTTTCTGCACCGCGTAATTAGACTCGAAAAACGCCGGGCAGTTATGGAACATCAGGATCACCCGGTCTCCCGGCCCCACCCCCAGGCCGGCTAGAGCGCTGGCCAGCCGGCTGGCGCGCTGATCCAGCTCGCGCCAGGTGACACGCTGATCACCGTAGATCAGAAATATCCCCTCGGGGTTGTGACGGACACAACGCCGCAGGGCTTCCTCCATGAAGTTGCCTGCCATGCACCTCTCCTTCCTTGAGATTTTCCGATCGGGATCGCACAACAACCCGAGTCGGATCTCTCTGAAGTATAGAAGCGGTTTGTAAATCTTCCGGGCGGATGCACGGCGGTCATCCGAAGCAACGCCCCATCACCGGACGGCTTGACCCGCCCGCGGGTGGTCATGGGAACATGGACGTCCAGTTCTCGCGCAGACAGGTTGTTGTTTCATGGCCCAAGCCGCCCCACTGATCCTCGCCTCTTCATCGATCTATCGCCGCGCCTTGCTGGAACGGCTGCAGATTCCCTTCCAGTACGTCTCCCCAAATACCGACGAATCGCCGCAGGGCGCCGAATCGCCGGATGCGCTGGTCCGCCGGCTGTCCCTGGCCAAGGCCGAGGCGGTGGCCAGGCGGCATCCGGACGCCGTGATCATCGGCGGGGACCAGATTGCCGTGGGTCCGAAGGAAACCATCCTGGGAAAACCGGGCACGGCCGACCAGGCCTGCGCACAGCTGGCCCAACTGTCGGGACAGGCAGTGCGCTTTCTGAGTGGCTTGTGTCTGCTCGATGCCACCAGCGGGAGAAGCCAGGTGGACATTGTCGTCACCACCGTCCGGTTTCGGGCGCTGGAGGCGGGCGAGATTCGCCGCTATGTGGAACGGGACCAGCCGCTCGACTGCGCCGGCGCCCTACGCAGCGAAGCGTTGGGCATCACCCTGTGCGAGGCGATCGACAGCGACGACCCCACGGCGCTGATGGGACTTCCACTGATCCGCCTGGCGACGATGCTGCGCCGCGCGGGATTTACCTTACCCTGATTGTTGACTCATGAGGCTGAATCAGCCGCGCAGCGCCTTCAGGACACCGGACAGATCCGCAGGCAGCGGCGCCTCCACCTGCAGCGGTTCGCGTCCGTCGAGCGGTAGTGAGAGCGCCGCCGCATGAAGAAACAACCGCCTGAGCCCGAGACGCGCCATCTGGCGGTTGAACACACGATCGCCATAGCGATCGTCTCCCGCCAAGGGATGGCCCGCATCGGCCGCGTGGACACGAATCTGATGCGTTCGGCCAGTCTCGATGGCCACCCGCACCAGGCTCGCTCCGTCGAAACGCTCGACCTGGCGAAACCGGCTCACCGCCGTTTGCCCATGTGCCGTATCGACCCGGACCGTCCGCTCACCCCCTTGGCGATGATCGATGTCGAGCGCCTGACGCCGCACGACCTCCCCCCTGCCCCAGCGTCCCTGGGTAAGGGCCAGATATACTTTCTCGCACCGGCGATCGGCAAAAGCGCGGTTGAGGGTGAGCAAATCGCTTCGGGTCTTGGTCGCCACCAGGCAACCACTGGTCCCACGGTCCAGACGATGCACCAGATTCAGCTCGGGGCAATGGGGACGCAGGGCGCGCAGTACATCGATGAGCCCGTAGGCGACCCCGGTCCCGGCATGCACCGCCAAACCCGCTGGCTTGTTGACGACCAGCAGGCCGTCGTCTTCGTAGAGGATGCGCCCGGCGATCTCCCCGATGAGGCTCGCTGGCGGTATGGCGACTTCGGCGGCGGGAGCGCGCTGCAGCGGTGGCAAGCGCACCCGGTCGCCCGCCTGGATGCGCAGGTCGGGCTTGGCACGCCGGCCATTGACCCGCACTTCGCCCTTGCGCAGGATGCGATAGATCTGCGGCCGCGGAATCTCCTTGAGCTGACCCATCAGAAAGTTGTCCAGACGCTGCCCAGCTCGCTCGGCGCTCACCTCGACGTACTGAACACCGGTTCCCATCGAGGCCGGCTTGGGATTCATGCCAGCGCCTCGAGCAGATCTGCCAGATGCCGGACGCCTTGCACGTCCATCGTGCCGATCCCCGCACCTCGCCGGGGACGGTTCGCCAATGGCACCAGCGCCCGGGTAAATCCGTGCTTGGCGGCTTCGCGCAAGCGCTCCTCGCCATAGGGCACCGGCCGCACCTCCCCGGAAAGACCCAGTTCGCCGAAGATTACTGTCTCGGACGGAATGGGGCGATTGCGCAGACTGGAGACCACGACTGCTGCCACCGGCAGATCCGCGGCGGTTTCATTCACCCGGATGCCGCCCACCACGTTCAGAAACACATCTTGGTTGAACAGGGGTACATCACCATGGCGATGCAGAACGGCCAGAAGCAGCGCCAACCGATTGTGCTCCAACCCGACAGTGAGGCGCCGCGGATTGGCCAGCGGACTGTCGTCCACGAGTGCCTGCACCTCCAGCAACAGCGGACGACTGCCCTCGCGCACGCAGGTGACCACGCTGCCGGCAGCGCTCTGGTCCTGGCGCGAGAGAAAGATCGCCGAAGGATGCGCCACCTCTTTCAGGCCCGCATCGGTCATGGCGAAAACGCCCAGTTCATTCACGGCGCCAAAGCGGTTCTTCGTAGCCCGCAACATGCGATAGCGCCCGCCCGGATCACTCTCGAACGACAACACGGTATCGACCATGTGCTCCAGCACCCGTGGCCCGGCCAAGGCACCGTCTTTGGTGACGTGGCCGATGAGCACCACGATCACCCCGCTTTGCTTGGCGAAACGCACCAGCTGCGCCGTTGACTCCCGCACCTGCCCGACCGATCCCGGTGCACCGGGCAGCTGCTCGGTGTACATGGTCTGGATGGAATCGATCACCATCAGCCCGGGCCGGCGCGCCTGAGCGCAGGCGATGATGCGCTCCACCGCGGTTTCGGACACCAGCGCCAACGGTGCCGGCGGCAAACCCAGCCGCCGGGCACGCAGGGCAATCTGCTGCAACGATTCTTCGCCAGCCACATACAAGGCCGGCAGCTGCGCCTGCAAACCGACCGCGAGCTGCAGCAGCAGCGTGGACTTGCCGATACCTGGATCGCCACCGATGAGGATCACCGCACCGGGCACCAATCCGCCACCCAGCACGCGATCCATCTCGCTCACCCCGGTGGGCATGCGGGGATCCTGCGCCTCTTCGACTTCCGACAGCAGCCGGACCTCAGAGAGCTGACCCGTGTAGCCCCCGCGGCTGGACCCCGCAGCAGCCCGAACCGACTCCACCAGCGTATTCCAGGCGCCGCAGTCGGCACACTGCCCGGCCCACTTCGATGCAACGGCCCCACAGGCGCTGCAGACATACGCCGGCTTTGTTCTGCTCATGAAACATTCAATGTTGCACAATGATCGCCGATCTTAACATGAGTAAACCGGATGACCGCGGACCCGCTGACTCGGTAACTCCGCCTCCCGATGGAATCCACCATGGGCCAACGTTTCAATATCGAATTCTGTGGGCAGAGCGACACGGGTCGCGTTCGCAGCCACAATGAAGACAGCATCGAGATCGATCCCGGATCCGGGCTGGCGGTGCTGGCCGACGGCATGGGCGGCTATAACGCGGGCGAGGTCGCCAGTAAATTGGCTGTGCGCAGCGTTGGTTTCCTGGTGCGCCAACGCCTCGCCCGCCTCGATCCATCGGTTTCCCCGGACTCTGCCACACCGGCCCCCGCAGGCATCCTGCTCCAGCAAGCCGTGCAGCTGGCGAATCAACGCATCCTCAAGACAGCCAGCACCCGGGCCGAGTATCGGGGCATGGGAACCACCATGATCGCGGCGCTGTTCGTCACGGATCGAGTGTATGTGGCCCACGTGGGCGACTCCCGACTCTATCGCTTCCGCTGTGACCGGTTGGAACGACTGACGATCGACCATTCCCTGCAGGAAGAACTTATCGCACGCGGGATGTTCAGCGCCGACGAAGTCAAACGCCTGGGCAAGAGCAACGTCGTGACCCGCGCCCTGGGCGTGGAACCGAACGTGGATGTGACCTTGGGCCAACATGACATGCAAGCAGATGATCTGTTCCTGCTGTGCTCCGACGGGCTTCACGACAGCTTGAGCGAGGCCGATATCCTCGCCAATCTCCGGCGCTTCATGCCAGAGTTACCCCGGCTGACGCGCGCCCTGATCCAGGCGGCCAATGCCCGTGGCGGAAAGGACAATATTTCGGTCATTCTCGGTCACGTCCGCGCAGCCTCGGTCGCATCCGCCGAACCATCGTGGTGGCGCCGACTGTTGCGGCGCAAGACCTCTCAGAACAATAAGAAACCATAAAGAGGAACCCGCCATGGCCAAAATCATCCTTCTGGCCAATCAGGTTGCAATTCGAGAATGGATGTTGGAAAGCGAGCGCGTGACGGTCGGCCGTGCACGCGGTAATGACATCCACCTCGACGATCCCGCGGTCAGCAGTCACCACGCGGTGATCGGCTGGATCGGTGGGGCCGCCTTCGTCGAGGATCTGGGCAGCACCAACGGCACCCTGCTCAACGGCGACCCAATTCAACGCGCCCTGCTGCACACCCACGACGAAGTCACCATCGCCCCCTTCCATCTGCGCTATGAAGAGAATCTGGCCGATGAGGGACTCGACAAGACCGTGGTGCTCAAGCGGGAGCCGACGACCGCCCGACCCGCATCCGACGCTGATCGCCGAGCCGCACGGGAACGACGGGACATGGCTACCGGGCCCATGCCGGTGTTCAAACCGGGGCCTCGTGCACGGCTGCAGTTACTCAGCGGCCGCCAGGTGGGCCGCACGGTGGAATTGGTCAAGCCCCTCACCACCCTCGGTCGTCCCGGTGTTCAAGTCGCGGCCATCCGTCGATCCAATGACGGTTACACCCTGCACTACGTTCCCACGATCGGCGACCGGGGCGAGCCGCCCAAGGTCAATGGCAAACCCATGGCGCCCGGTCCCTACCTGCTTCAGGACAACGATGTGATCGAATTGGCGGGCATCACGCTGGGATTCTTCGCCGTGTCGTCATCAAGTTGACCGGCGTTCGTCAAGGACGCAGGCCCATCAGGCGATCAGCGATCTCGACACGGGAGATCGGACGCACGGTGCCATGACGCGTGCGCAACGCGTAGAGCAGCGAACCGTTCTCGGGATCGAGACGGACGTGTGCCGCAGCAGCGGATTGATGGACCCGGAGCACTTCATAGCGGGCCAACAGTTCGCGAACTTCGCGCAGGTCCTTATAGATCTGTTCGACGGCAACTGCGTAACGACGCAGCTTCCGGGCGTACCGAACATCTCGCCGCAACCGGGAAATCACCTTGCGCAGATTGGCCGAACCGGCGATCTGCTCACTGATTTCGACCGAAACCGATGCCGTGCTGACCTGATCGCTGAGTCCGGGATGGGTCAACACCACCCGCGCCTGTTCGCGCCAGGCATGCAGCAGATCAAAGACACCCATCATCCACATCTCAGACAGATGCCCCAGAAGCATCTCGTCCTCGGGCATTGCCGTGGCCAGACGATATCCCTCCTCCAGGGCCCGGAGATAGCCATCGGCCAAGGTCAGGTGACTGGCGCGCATATGGAAATAGGCATCCTCAAAGAACGGCATGCGACGGAAGGTGTCCAGCATGCTGCCAGCCGCATGTTGCGCCGTGGGTTGGGTCGACGTATTCAGTTTCATATCCGCTTACAGGAGCTATCCCATTTCTTTCAATGAATCGGCCACGAAAGCGCCAGATTGAGACATGCGGGCGTCCCCCCGCGCATTGAACTATGTTGGAGTTCATTTTCTCCACAGCACGGACTGCATCCCATGGACATGACCGGCAAGATTTGCCTCATCACCGGTGCCAACCCCGGGATTGGCCTGGCCGCTGCCACGCAACTGGCCCATCGGCAGGCCCGGGTGGTGATGCTGTGCCGCGACCCGGAACGGCGCCACGCCGCCCAGGCTCGGGGCCGTGGAAATAGCGGCAATCCCCGGATCGACCTGCTCCAGGCGGACTTGGCCGATTTCGCGCAGGTGCACCCCGTCGCACAGGAATACGCCGCGCGTTACCCGCAGCTGGACATCCCGATTCACCATGCCGGCGTGATGAAGAAACACCGCGCCGTTTCCGCTGACGGCCACGAGTTGCGGTTTGCAATGCATGTTCTGGCGTCCTTTCTGCTCACCCATCGTCTGTTGGAGTCGCTCGCAGCCGCGGGAGACGCGCGCATGATTGCCGTGGCCTCGATCGCCCATCGTCTAGGCCGCTTGGATTTCGAGGATCTGCAGGCTCAGCACCACTATGGCATCTGGCGTCAATACGGCACCTCCAAGCTGGCGACGATCCTCTTTACCTATCAATTGGCGCACCGGCTCGCAGGTACGGGAATTCCGGCCAACTGCCTGCATCCCGGCATCATCGGCTCAAACATCAAGGGATCCCCCGCTGAATAGCACCCCTGCTCGCGACGCCCGAGAAGAGCGCACGGACAGTCGTGTATCTCGCCAGCTCAGCAGAGGTGGATCAGGTGACCGGCCGCCATTTCAGCGCCGGTAAGCCAAGAGTGAGTTCGCCCGCCCGTCGCGATCCGATCCTGACCCGCCGTCTGTGGCAGACGGGCGAGGAACTGACCGGCGCCATCTGGCCCGGTCGAGCCAAAGAACCGGGGCGATCGGCTACACTATGGGCCCGTTTCGTTCGCCAGCCGGATGTTGCCCATGACCGCGATCAAGCAGGACGACCTGATCCAGAGCGTCGCCGACGCCCTTCAATTCATCTCCTACTATCATCCGCTCGACTTCATCCAGGCCGTGCACGCCGCCTACGAACGGGAGGAGAATCCGGCCGCGAAGGATGCCATGGCGCAGATCCTCATCAACTCGCGCATGTGCGCGGAGGGTCATCGCCCGATCTGTCAGGATACCGGCATCGTTACGGTGTTCCTGAAGATCGGCATGGACGTGCGCTGGGATGGCGCCACGATGGGCGTGGCTGAGATGGTCAACGAGGGCGTGCGCTGCGCCTACGGTCATCCGGACAATGTGCTGCGTGCCTCGGTGCTCGCCGACCCAGCAGGAAAGCGACAGAACACCCGCGACAACACGCCGGCCGTGATTCACATGGAGCTGGTTCCCGGCACTACCATCGATGTGCAGGTGGCAGCCAAGGGTGGCGGTTCGGAAGCCAAGTCCAAGTTCGTGATGCTCAATCCGTCCGATTCCATCGTCGACTGGGTCGTCAAGACGGTGCCCAGCATGGGCGCCGGCTGGTGTCCACCCGGTATGCTGGGCATCGGAATCGGCGGAACGGCTGAAAAAGCCATGTTGCTAGCCAAGGAATCCCTGATGGAGCCCGTGGACATCCAGGACCTGATCGCACGCGGCCCCCAGAACCGGGCCGAGGAGCTGCGACTGGAGATCTACGACAAGGTCAATGCACTCGGCATCGGCGCACAGGGTCTGGGCGGGCTGACCACAGTCGTGGACGTCAAGGTCAGGGATTACCCCACCCACGCTGCCAATCTGCCGGTTGCAATGATCCCCAATTGCGCCGCGACCCGCCATGCGCACTTCGTGCTCGATGGCACGGGCCCTGCCGAGCTGACCCCCCCGCGGGTAACGGATTGGCCACAGATCACCTGGAACGTCGGCAGTGCTCGACGTGTCAATCTCGACACGGTGACCCGGGAGGATGTCGCGACTTGGCGCACCGGCGAAACCCTGCTGCTGTCGGGCCGGATGTTCACCGGTCGCGACGCGGCGCACAAGAAGATGATCGATATGCTGGCGCGCGGCGAGCCGCTGCCGGTCGATCTCACGGGCAAGTTCATCTACTACGTCGGACCCGTCGACCCAGTACGGGACGAGGTGGTGGGTCCTGCCGGCCCGACGACGGCCACGCGCATGGACAAGTTCACGCGCACGATCCTGGAACAGACCGGCCTGCTTGGCATGATCGGGAAATCCGAACGCGGCCCGGCTGCTGTCGAGGCAATCCGGGACAACCGCTCGGTCTACCTCATGGCCGTGGGCGGCGCCGCCTATCTCGTCTCCAAGGCCATCCGCAAAGCCGAGGTCATGGCCTTCCCCGAACTCGGCATGGAGGCCATCTACGCATTCGAGGTCGTGGACATGCCGGTCACGGTCGCAGTGGATACCGGCGGGGAATCCATCCACGCCGCCGCCCCCAAAGTGTGGCAAGCGAAGATCGGCAAAATCCCGGTCACCGAAGGCTAAGCCGGGCCCGATATCGAGCCGGCGGGGTTCGATCCATCAGACGGAAGCCAACAGACGCTTGAGCTCCGGCACGCAGGACCCACAGCCGGTGCCGGCATTGAGCTTTCCCCCAATGGCTTCGACGGTAAGCGCGTCACCCTCCCGAATGGCCCGCAGGATCCGTTTCCGCCCGACCTGGAAACAGGAACAGACGATCTCACCTTGGTCTTCGACCACGCCCGGCGGACGTCCAGCCAGCAGACTCATGCGCGAAGCACCGTCGAGCACGGGAGCCGCGAACAGGCCCTCCAGCCATTGCCAGGGTGGCAGTTTGCCTGTTGGGTCAATGAACAGGCAGGAAACCAGCCGCCCCTGCCGAATGAGTGCGGCCCGGTAGCGGCCGGTACCGCCATCCTGGTACTCCAGCCATTCGTCGTCCGGGCACGCGCCCAGACAGGTGCGGGCCCAGGATGACCATGCCCCGGTATGCTCTGCCGCGCCCGCCAAGCGGTAACGCCAGCATCCATGCTGCCCCAATGAGCGCACCCAGTAGTCAACCGCCTGCGTGTCGAGATCCTCTCGAACCAGCGCGAATCCCTCCCAGGCACAAGGCTGTGGTAATACCCGCACCGGGGTATGCTTGAACTCTGGCTCGCCGGACACCGGATCGACGACCGGATTGACCAAGGCATCGACGCGGCCGCTGGCAGCGAAGTGATCATTCCAGTGCATCGGAACGAATATGCTGCCTTGGCGCTGATCCCGCGTGATCCGCACCCGCGCCAACATCTGCCCCCAAGGCGTTTCCAGCCGGGCCAGACCATTGTCCTGCACACCGAGCTGGGTGGCATCGAGCGGATGGATCTCCGCGAATGGCTCTGTGATATGGGTCGACAGCCGAGGTGAGCGGCCGGTACGCGTCATGGTATGCCATTGATCCCGGATACGACCGGTATTCAGCACCAGCGGGTAGCGCTCATCCGGACTGTTCTCCGGCAGTCGATGACGAACGGGGACCAAGCGCGCCCGTCCATCCGGGGTATAGAAGCGGCCATCGACGAACATCCGATCAGTACCCTGCCGTGATTCGGCTTGAACCGGCCAACGAATCGGCTCCAGACGCTCATACTCACCGGGCTTCAGCTGGGAAAGCCCGGTCAGATCGAAGTCGCGCTGGCCCTCATTTCTATATGCGGATAACTGCGCGTGTTCCTGAAAAATCTCGGCCGGATTGGTATAGGAGAACCCGTGCTCATAACCCATGCGACGCGCCACTTCGCCCATGATCCACCAGTCCGGCCGCGCCTCTCCCGGCGGGGGCAAAAATGCCCGCTGGCGGGAAATGCAGCGCTCGGAATTGGTCACCGTGCCTTCGCGCTCCCCCCAGCTTGCGGCAGGAAAAATCACATGCCCCAATGCCGTCGTATCGGTGTGACACATGTCCGAGACGATCACGAGCGGACAGTTGCGCAAGGCTTCACGCACCCGGTCACCGTCGGGCAGGCTCACTGCAGGATTGGTGGCCATGATCCAGATAGCCTTGATTTGACCGGAACCGACCGCCTTGAACAGATCGACGGCCTTCAAGCCCGGATGTTGAGCGATCACCGGGCTGCGCCAGAACCCTTGGACCAGATCACGGTGCGCTGGCGATTCGAGCTCCAGATGGGCGGCAAGCATGTTCGCCAGGCCGCCCACCTCGCGACCGCCCATGGCGTTCGGCTGTCCGGTGATGGAAAAAGGCCCCATCCCGGCCCGCCCGATGCGCCCGGTGAACAGGTGGCAGTTGATGATGGCGTTGACCTTGTCGGTTCCAGCAGACGACTGATTGACCCCTTGAGAAAAGAGGGTGACCACGCGCTCGGTGCGCGCGAACAGGTGATAGAACCGCGCGAGGTCCTCCTCGGAAACGCCGCAGGCCGCAGCGACTGTCGGGATCGAGGGTGCGTCGGCGCGCGCCGCCTCCAGCGCTGCGGCATACCCGCTGGCATGACGCTCCAGAAATCCAAAATCCGCCCGGCCCTCGCGCGCCAGATGGGCGAGCAACCCATTGAACAATCGGACGTCACTGCCGGGGTGAAGTGGCAGATGCAGGGCCGCAAGATCGCAGCTGGGCGTGCGCCGCGGATCGATCACAATGATCGTCATTTCAGGCCGGCTCGCCTTGGCGGCTTCGATACGGCGGTAAAGAACCGGATGACACCACGCCAGATTGGATCCGACCAGCACCAGCACATCGGCCTGTTCCAGATCCTCATAACAGGTCGGCACGGTATCACTGCCGAAAGCGCGCTTGTGGCCGGCCACCGCCGAGGACATGCACAGCCGCGAGTTGGTGTCGATGTTGGCCGAGCCGATGTAGCCCTTCATCAGCTTATTGGCGACATAGTAGTCCTCCGTCATCAACTGGCCGGACACATAAAAGGCGACCGAGTCCGGACCATGCTCATCGATGGTCTGGCGCAGTCCCGTCGCGACATGAGTCAAGGCGGTGTTCCATTCGACCGGTTCGCCACCAATGCTGGGGCGGGTCAGCCGCCCCTCATGGCCGATGGTTTCCCCGAGCGCCAACCCTTTTGAGCACAACCGCCCCTGATTGGCCGGATGTGCCGGATCCCCGGTGACCTGAACCGTTCCATCCGGTTGAACCGCGGCCAGCACGCCGCAACCCACCCCGCAATAGGGGCAGGTCGTACGCACAGCCCGGGCGGATGGCAGCGAGCGGGTCAAATTGTTTCCTCCGAAACCGGAAGTCCGATGAACACCATTCCCTCATCCACGCGAGTCGGGAAGGCTGTCGTTTCGCCTTCATCGGGGGCAATCGCCTGTCCGGTATCCAGCGCAATTCCCATGTTGTGCAGCGGGCAATAAACCTTACGGTCACAGACGATGCCCTGAGACAACGGCCCGCCGCGATGCGGACACCGATCACGCAATGCAAAGACCTCGTCCTGGCGATTCCGGAACACCGCAATATCGCCATCGGGATGGCGGACCACACGGGACCCCAGCTGAGGGATAGCATCCAGCGCGCCGATCTGCACCCATTCGAGCGAATCGGCCGCGGGGGTTTGCGTCGTACTCATCAGCTCATGCTCCAGCAATGTTCGGGTTCAAGCCAGTTCACCCAGCGGTTCGAAGCGATGCACTTCGCGCTCCTGTTCAACCATCTGCGCCCAGGGATCGATCTGGGCATAGCGCTGGGATTCATAAAACCGTGCCGCGAGATTCCGACGCCCCTCGGCGTCATCGACGACATGCCGTTTCACATGGGCAAGGCCGACTCGTTCGATCCAAGGCGCGGTGCGCTCGAGGTAATGCGCCTCCTCGCGGTAAAGCTGCAGGAAGGCGGCGCAGTACTCGGCCACTTCCGCTTCGGTCTTGACGTTGCAAAGCAGATCGGTCGCGCGCACCTTGACACCGCCGTTGCCACCCACATGCAGCTCATAGCCCGAATCGACGCATACCACGCCGAAATCCTTGATGGTTGCCTCGGCACAATTGCGCGGGCACCCGGATACCGCGAGCTTGACCTTGTGCGGGGTCCAGGTTCCCCAGGTCATCTTTTCGAGATCGATCCCGAGCTTCGTCGAGTCCTGCGTACCGAAGCGGCACCACTCCTTGCCCACACAGGTCTTGACCGTACGCAGCGCCTTGCCGTAGGCATGACCTGACACGAAACCGGCCTGATTGAGGTCCGCCCACATACCGGGGAGATCCTCCTTCTTCACACCCAAAAGATCGATGCGTTGGCCGCCGGTGATCTTGACGGTCGGGACGGCATATTTTTCCGCCACATCGGCAATCGCATGCAGCTCGGCAGCCGTCGTGACGCCGCCCCAGATGCGGGGGACCACCGAGTAAGTTCCGTCCTTCTGGATATTGGCGTGCGCCCGTTCGTTGATGAAGCGCGACTGCGGATCGTCGCCAACTTCGGCGGGCCAAGTGGCGATCAGGTAATAGTTGAGCGCGGGACGGCAGCTGGAACACCCGTCCGGGTTGCGCCATTCCATGAACGAGCGCACCTGATCGGCCGTGGTCAGGTGATGCTCGCGGATCGCGGTTCGCACTTCGTCATGGCTATGGTCGGTGCAGCGGCACATGGCCTTCTTGCTCGGCGCCGTGCTGTAGTCACCCCCCAGCGTGGAGGCCAGAATCTGTTCCACGAGGCCGGTACAGGAACCACAGGAAGACGATGCCTTGGTATGGGCGCGGACATCCTCGAGCGTAAAGAGTTTCTTTTCGACAATCGCGTTGACGATAGTGCCCTTGCAGACGCCGTTACAGCCGCAGATCTCGGCCGTATCGGGCAGATTGGCTGCATTGGATCCGCCGCTGTGCCCCGAATCGCCAAGATGCGCCTGACCGAACAGGAGCATGTCGCGCATTTCCGACACATCCGTGCGTTCGCGCAGCAATTGGAAATACCACGCACCGTCGCCGGTGTCGCCATAGAGCACGCTGCCTTTGATGCAATTGTGCTCATCGAGAACCAGCCGTTTGTAGACGCCCCGGCCAGGATCCTGGAAGACGATGTCGTGCGTCCCCTCGCCGCCGGAAAAATCTCCTGCCGAAAACAGGTCGATCCCGGTCACTTTGAGCTTGGTTGCGGTCACTGATCCCGTATACCGTGCATAACCCAGCCCAGCCAAGTGGTTGGCACAGACCTTGGCCTGTTCGTACAGCGGGGCAACCAGACCATAAGCCATACCGCGGTGCTGGGCGCACTCCCCGACGGCATAGATCGCGGGATCATAGGTTTGCAGCGTATCGCTGACCACCACGCCGCGTTCACAATGCAACCCCGTGTGCTTGGCCAATGTGACATTCGGACGGATGCCGACCGCCATCACCACCAGATCCGCAGGGATTTCGGTTCCATCCTTGAACCGCACGCCTGTCACATGATCATCCCCGAGAATTGCTTCGGTCTGCGCCCCCATCCGGAACTTGAGACCGCGCGACTCCAGCGATTCCTGCAACAGCCGGCTTGCGGGCCCATCGAGCTGGCGCTCCATGAGGGATTGGACGATGTGCACAACCGTGACATCCATGCCCTGCTTGAGCAGACCGTTGGCTGCTTCCAGCCCGAGCAGTCCACCGCCGATGACCACGGCATGGCGCTTCCCGGATCGAGCAGCCGCCAGCATCGTGTCGACATCCTTGAAATCACGGAACGTCGCCACGCCCGGCAAGTCTTTTCCAGGGACGGGAATGATGAATGGATCTGATCCGGTGGCGAGCAGCAGTCGATCATAAGCGACTTCGGTGCCATCTTCGGCGCACACGCGCCGATTGCGCCGATCCACTTCGACCACCCGCTTTCCGGTGAGCAGTGTTATTCCGTTATCCGCGTACCACGCAGCATCATTGAGGACGATTTCCTCCGGTGTTTTCTCCCCGCACAACACGGGCGAGAGCAAGATGCGGTTGTAATTGACGTGGGGCTCTGCGCCGAACACGGTGATCTCGTACAAGTCCGGCGCCAGTTTGAGGAGCTCCTCAACCGTCCGGATCCCTGCCATCCCATTGCCCACAACCACCAGTTTGCGCTTGCTCATCTCAATTGCCTCCCGAGCTTTGACCTACCCGGGAAGCAACATAGATGCCAAAAAAAAATCTTCTGTTAATCAGTGTTCTGGCCTGATCATGCGCCGTGATGCCGTCTCCTCGGCCACGAGCGGCACCATATTAGTTCGCCGGCGCTACTGGGCGCCCCACAACGATGCGCCACGGCAAGCAAGCCCCGGTGAAACACTTCAACTTCAACCGGATATGAAAACCCACCATTTGAGCAAAAGAGGCTTCCAGAGGGAAAACGGGGGTTCATTGCCCTCAAATCGAGCATGATGACCATATATTGTGCGGATACGGCGCATGATACGGGAGGGGAACGCTCGCCGGCGACCCAAAACTGGGCAGTGCGGCGCCATCGAATGAAGCGCCGGCAGCAACCATGACCGTCGAGAACGACGCAGCGCGCTGCGGACTGACCCGCCTTGATCGCCACCCTAGAAGCTGAACGGGAACCGGCGGCGCCAGAACTGGATCAGCAGTAAACCAAACAACATGCCGCCCAGATGCGCGAAATGCGCAATGTTGCTCGCAATGCCCGCCACACCGAAAAACAGTTCAAGCCCGCCATACCCGAGGACAAACCATTTCGCCTTAATCGGCACAGGCGGGAACAGCAGCAAAATCCGCTCATTGGGAAACATCATGCCGAACGCGAGCAGCAGGCCGAATACCGCCCCGGAAGCGCCCAGCGTCGGATAGGGCATTCCGCCGGCGCGCAGATGCAGATCCATGGCAATCAACTGGACCAGACCGGCACCAATCAGGCAGACGAAGTAGTACAGCGAAAATCGGAGCGGCCCCCAGAATCGCTCAATCGCCGACCCGAACATCCACAAAGCGAACAGGTTCAGAAACAGGTGCGACAATCCGCCATGCAAGAAGCCGTAGCTGACCAATTGCCAAATGTGAAACGCAGGCGCACGCGCCAAACCCTCCGGCGTCTGAAGCAGACCCGGGTCGCCAGCGGGCCACAGGGCATAGTTGATGATCCAGTATCCAGGCGACATGCCCTGAAACACGTAGATCAACACATTGACGATCAGCAGCCATCGAACCATATGGTCTCAGGCCCGCGATCCATGAGTGGATAAGTCAGATATGAGCCCAACGTGAGCGATCACTGGCTTCTCCGATCCAGTGCTGTCCCTCCTCATCCGAACTGCCGGCGGAATCGCCACGTTCCGAATGCGAAGACGGCCGTTCCCACGATCACCAAACCGGCAACCGAAGGCCACAGTACATCGAGGCCGACACCCTTGAGAAAAATGCCCATGACGATTTCGATGTAGTGATGCATCGGAGAGAGCAGAATTAGATAACTCAAAGCGGTTGGCATCGCCTCTGGCGGGACGAAGGCGCCGGACAGCAACAGCATTGGGGACAGCAGCATGATCACCATCAGCCCAACTTGGGCGAGATTGTTGACCACGGTGGAAATCGCCAGCCCAAAGCCGGCCGTACTGAACACGTAAATCGCCGTCAGCACGTAAAAGAGCGTCATGCTGCCCCGGAAGGGAATATTGAACACAGGACCGAGCACACCGAAAACCGCGAGCGTAACGCCGACCAGGATGACCATCGTCATCGCCAATACCTTGGGCAACATGATCTCGAGCGGCGTCAACGGAGAAACCAGAAGCTGCTCAACGGTTCCCCGCTCTTTCTCCCGGACCATGGCGGCAGCCGGAAGCATGATCGACAGCATGGTGATCATGGTGAGCATCTCGTTGATCGGGACAAACCAGCTGTCCTTGCCATTGGGGTTGAACCAGACGCGATGCGCACTGTTCACTACCGGCATGGATCCGCCCATGGCTCCCGCCACGGACAGGCGCTCGCGTGCCTTTTCAATGCCGAATCCGGCCACGATCTGTGCGGCATAGCTGGTGGCCAGCGACCCCAGGACCGAGTTGCTGGTATCGACGAACAATTGCACCTGAGTCGGTCGACCAGTCAGCAATGACTCATTGAAATCCGCAGGAATTTCGAGATAGAGCATGGTCTCGCCGGCATCAAGGAGATCCATGGCGCGATCGCCGCTCATTTCCATGCCCTGATATTTGAACTGAGGCTCGCGAAAACTGTAGATCAGCTCACGCGATGCCGGAGACTGGTCGTAGTCGGCCACGGTCAAGGCTGCACGCTTGAGTTCCATCTCGATTCCCGAGCCCGCGATATAGATATCCGCCGAAAACGCATAAACCACGATGATGAGCAGAAAGACATCCCGCCGAAACTGCAGTAGCTCTTTCCAGGTCATGACCCGCATGTGCTGCAGGACTTCTCCAAAGTTGCCAAACATGGAGATTTACTCCTGCGGACGCTTTGTGAAAAAGCGATAGGCCAAAACGAACAGCACCAAGGCATAGACCACAAGCGACACCACCGACGACCACAGCTTGTCGAGACCAATGCCCTTCATGAAGGTCCCGTCAATGATCATGCCGTAGTGCATCGCCGGAGCAAGATGGGCAATGGCCTGCGCTTCGGGGCCCATGGAACTCAAAGGGAAGAGCATGCCAGAAAACAGGATGGCTGGAACCAATGTCACGACCATAGTGATCACCACGGCCGCTATCTGGGTCTTCACGAAGCTGGACACCAACAGGCCGATTCCCGTCGTCGTAAAGGAGTAGATCGCCGTGGCCAGCAAATAGAAACCGAACGATCCCTTGAACGGCGCCTGGAAATAGAAAACCGCCAAGGCCCACAGAAAGATGCCATTGACCATCGAGATACCGGCATAGGGCATCAGCTTGCCCAGGAGAAACTCACCGCGACTCACCGTCGAGGCGTAAATGTTCAGAATGGAGCCTCTTTCCTTCTCGCGTACGACACTGACGGCGGTTAGCAAGGGCGGTGTCATCATCAGAACCATCATGATGAGCTTGGGCGCCATCGACCAGATACTTTTCCCGCTCTGGTTGTACAGCATGCGCATTTCCAAACGCAGATTGCCCATCTGTTGGCGCGCCTGATCGGGTGTCAGGCCCACAGCCTGGCTGAGAAAATCTGCAATCAGTTCCTGCGAATAGTTGGCATTGATTGCACCGATATAGCCGCGTGCAATATTGGCCCGCAGCGGAAACTGGCCATCGAGCAACGTTTGAACGGCCACGGCGCGCCCAGCCAGCAATTCCTCACCGAATTTCGGCGGGATCACGACGACGGCGCGCACATCGCCCCGCGCAATCAGTTTCGCAACATCCTTCTCATCGCTCAGATAGCCCTTGAAGTCAAAATACCGTGAATCGATCATCCGGTAGGCATAGTCTCGACTCTGGTGGCTATGGTCGTAGTCGATGATGGCCAGCGGGATATTCTCCACATCGAGATTCATCCCGAGACCGAATACCACCATCAATATCGGTGGCACGATGAATGCCAATGCGAGAAACAGGCGGTCACGGGTAATTTCGGCCCATTCCTTGGCGATCACTGCCGCAAGCCGCGCCCAGTTCATGCTGCTTTTCCTGCCTTGTGCTCAAGATCCAGCACGTTCTGCACGAACACATTTTCCATGGTGAGCGGCAATCGGCGAGTATCCTGCACCGCAATCCCCGCCTCTTCGAGCAGAGTCCGGACCTGACGCTTGACGGCATCCGGATCCGTTGCGAGCACCTGAAGCCGGCGTCCGTGCAACGTTGCGTCCTCGAACCCGCCTTCGCGCAGCACATTCTGTGCGTGATAGGGTCGTTCGCATCGAATCTCGAGCAATTGCCCGAATCGACGTTCCACGTCCGTTTTCAAGCCGGCCGGCGAATCATAGGCCACCACCTTGCCGGCGTGCATGAGTGCGATCCGATCGCAATACTCGGCCTCGACCATGTAATGGGTGGTCACGAGAAGCCCAACCTCCTCCTGCCGCGAGAGCCGGAACAGCACGTCCCAGAATTCTCGGCGCCCCATGGGATCGACGCCTGAGGTCGGCTCGTCCAGAAACAGAATCGGCGGACGATGCACCAAGGCGCAACCCAGCGCCAAACGCTGTCGCAACCCCATCGGAAGCGATCCGGTCAGTACATCTTCCATTCCCTCAAGGCCAGCCAAATCGACGATCCAACGCAAACGCGGTTCGATCTCGCGTGGCGGCACGGCATAGATACCGGCATAAAGCCGGATGTTTTCGACGACCGTCAGATCCTGATAGAGGGAGAATGCCTGGGACATGTAACCGATGCGTTTCTTGATCACCGCGCCGGAGTGGCGCATGTCGGCACCGGCCACGGAGCCTGCGCCCTCCGACGGCCTCAAGATCCCGGTCAGCATCTTGATCACCGTGGTCTTTCCGGCGCCGTTGGCACCCAACAGACCGAATATCTCACCCGGACGCACGTCAAAGCTGACATGGTCGACCGCCCGAAAAGCGCCGAAATCTCGAACCAGATTCGTGGCTTCGATGACCGGCTTGTCCGGATCGAGATGAATGACAGTCCCTTCCGGAGGTGCGGGCAGTTCCCGGACAGCCTGTCCTTCGCCGTTGAGCTCAAGGAGACTCACGTAAATATCTTCGAGCTCCGGGGTATCGGTCTGAATCTCCCCGACATCCAGCCCGGACAGCACATTCTCAACGACTTGCTGACCATCGCCGGCATCCTTTGGTACGAATATCCGCAGAAAGCTGCCCAGCGCCATCACCTGGTCGAACTGCGTGCGCAGTCGGTTCAGGGCTTCCAATTGCGGTTGCACGGCCACGGAAACAACGGCTCCCGGCCGCAAGTGGATCAGTTCTTCGATTTCCCCATGAGCCAGGATTCGCCCATGATGCATGAGCGCCGCGTGATGAAAACGAGAGGCTTCGTCCATGTAGGCCGTTGAGACCAATGCGGAGATCCCCTTCTCCGCCAGCAGTTCAGCCAGAATCGCCCAAAAGTCCCGGCGAGAGACCGGATCGACCCCGGTCGTCGGCTCATCGAGAATGATGAGCTCGGGTTCGTGAATCAGCGTGCAGACCAGACCGAGTTTTTGCTTCATGCCGCCGGAAAGATTCTTCATGGCACGGTCACGGAACTTGTCCAGTCGCGTCATGCGGAGCAGCTTTTCCTTACGCTCCGCCAGATCGCCCGGCTTCACCAACCGCAACCGGGCGAAAAAATCGATGTTTTCTTCGATCGACAGATCAGGATAGAGATTTTGCCCCAACCCTTGGGGCATGAAGCCCAACCGAAGCTTGATGCGTTCGGCAGCCGCCTCAGAATCAAGGTGCTCGCCGAACACCTCAACCGCGCCAGCTTCATAACTCATCACGCCCGCGACGGTTTTCATGGTACTGCTTTTGCCCGCACCATCCGAACCGATCAACCCAAACAGGCTGCCTCTGGGAACATCAAGATCGATACCCCGTACCGCATGGACTTCCTTATAATTCTTTACCAGCCCGCGTATGCGGACGACTGGCGCTTCATCCATGTCCATACTCCCGCCAACCCCTTGGCTTTCAGCACATTACCATCTGGGTTTTTCCCATGCGACGCTCTCATCCCAGCGGATCACCGCGTCGGCTGGCATGCCAGGGGTCAACAGATAATCGGGATTTTCCTTGAAATAAAGCTTGACCGCATAAACTTGCTTCACGCGCTCGTCAGGCGTCTGGACTTCCTTCGGCGTGAATTCGGCGCGCGAAGCAATGTAGTCTACCGTTGCGGAGAAGGGTCGGTCGGGATAGGCATCCACGTAGACCTGCGCTTCGAGCCCCCGACGAACCTTGCCGATTTCATCACCCGGTACATAAACCTTGAGATAAAGCCGCTCCGGATCGACGAGCTCATACATGGGACGACCTGCCGCCCCGACCTCGCCCGCTTCCACGAGCCGCGCGGTCACGATACCCTTGCTCGGTGCCCGAACGGTCATGTTGTCGAGGGCAATCATCGCTTCCTGGCGCATGGCTCGAACCCGCTCCAGCTCCGCATCGAGAGCGCCGAGTTCCGTCTCCTTGGCACTGATCTGATCCTTGCCGAGATAGGCTCGCTCCAGCTGCTTCTCCGCGCTGATCACGCCCGCTTCGGCCGAGCGCACATCGCTACGGATCGCGGTGTACTGGAGCTGTGCTTGCTCCAGACGTTGCTTGTTGACCGTGCCCGCTTCTGCCAACGATTCGATGCGTTGCAGGTCTCGAGCAAGCTGCGCCTCGGCAGCTCTGGCCTTGTCCAGGGTCGCCCGCATATAGGTCACTTGAGACTTTGCCGCCGCAATCCCCAAGGGCAATTCTTTCTTGGCCACAGCGAGGCTTTCGTTGGCTGCGTTGCGGCGCGCCTCCAAGCTGGTGATGCCTGCATCCGCCTGTCGAATGCGAGCCTGAAGTTCCTCATCCTCCAGCTGGCTGAGCACTTGCCCCTGCTCCACCAGATCACCTTCCTTGGCCAGAATTTCGCGGACCTTGCCCGGATACTTGGCTGCAACCGTTGTCGTGTCGCCTTCAATACGCCCGTTTACCTGGAGCAGCCCCTCGGGCAAGGGCGCACTCATCAATCGATAAACGACGACTAACGCAATCAGCGCGGCGGCCCCCAATCCCATAAGCAACCATGCAAACGGTCGACGCGTTTTCTCCGCAGCCATAGTGTTCTTCCCTGAAAGCGCTAAGGACAGGTGGCGATCCGCATGGGCTTAGATTCCGCCCACCACATATTTGAGCCGCAGATCGGCGTAAACCGCATCGTACTTGGCATTGTTGTAGCTCGTAAAGGCAGCAGTCCGGCGAGTCTCGGCTTCAAGGACCTCCGTATTCGTGCCCATGCCTTCCCGATAGCGGTCACGAGTCACACGTTGATTCTCTTCAGCGCTTTCCAACGCGGTCTTGGCGACTTCGAGACGATTCCGTGCCTCTTCGCGGGCAAGCCAGGTTTGCCGCACCTGCAGGGCAATGAAGTCGCGCGCCTGGGCAAGCAATTCCTCACTGGAAATGCGCCGCTTGGACAAGGCCTCTGCCTGCTTGCGGGTCACCCCCGCATCGAATAGGGTCCAGGAAGCGCCCACACCCGCATATCCGATCGTATTGTCTTCTAGGGCATCGAGGTCCAGATAGACCAAGCCCCCCAGTAAGGCAACCTGAGGCAACAGCCCACCCTTGATGGCTTTCGCGGCATAGCGCAGGCTTTCAGCCTGCTCGGCCAGGTTATTGAGTTCCGGGCGATTTTCGAGTGCTTGCTTGGTCAGCTCGCCCAACGACCCTGGCTCGACGGTGGACGTTGGTTCAAGCGCCTCCAAGTCCACCGGCGCATCAAGCGGTCGCCCCAGCATGCGGTTATAGAACGATTGAGCGAGCTCGACGGCATTCTTGATCTGCAGGTTGCGTTGTTTCGAATCGGCCAGATACACCTGAACAGATAACAGATCGCTCTTGGCAACCATCTGTTGGTCATACAGGTTCTGAACATCGCGAACGTATCCGGAAACCGCCTCGACTTCACGGTCCGAAATCTTCGCCCCGCCCTGAGCGCGCAGGACGTTCACATAAGCTTCGGCCACATTGATCTTCAGCTCATCCTCAGTGCGCCGCAGATGCCAGTTCGACGCCCCGACCTGAGACTCAGCCGCCTTCGTCAGATTCGTCAGCCGACCCCCCGTATACAAGGGTAGCGTTGCTTGCAATGCGACCTGAGTGAACTGATCTTCACCGAGTTCAAGTCGCTGGAGATCGGGCGGCACAGGGAAGGAAAAGCTCGACGGAACCAACGGGAACCGAATGGGAGATGGAATCGTCAGCGTATCGTCGATTGGCGACTGGACCGTCGGCGCTTCATCCAGCTTCAAAGTGAAACCGCTGGCGGATACCGAAGGGAAGCGTTGGCGCGAAGCCGCGCTGCGGCCGGCCTCGGCTGCCTGAACCTCAAATTGGGCCGCTCTCAGGCCGAAATCGTTGGCCCGTGCCGTTTCCCATGCTTGATCGAGTGTCTCTGCACCTACGGTGATAGGCGTGAAGACAGTCGCGCAGAGCAGCGCGGCCATCTTCCTGTGGGGGCGTCGCATATACACAATCCCTGTTCAGCTCAAAGCCTGAATTAGAACTCAAAAGCTAGCGTTATACGCTCCCCCTCAAACGGTCGCAAGTCGGTGATCCGCTCGACTTGCGGGCGCTCTGACGGCCACTTCCCGACAGTTCTGCGTATCAACCTGCCGATGAAAATCAACGGTCCGTGGACTCCGACACCGGTAAAGATCAGGTTATCGGCGTCGCCCCATGGCCCAGCCCCGGCGGATGGTCTTCTCGCTGCACTGCCAAGGGCATATAGCCAGACTGCAGCTCCCATCCCCCGCTGAATCGTCATCTTGCATACGGCCGGTCATTCAGCCGGATCCGAAACACCGAAATGATAGCTTTCCTTGACACAAGGCGGTTCTAGCTCTAAAGATTCTTGAATTGATGCCGCCATCTTGTTGATAAGAATACCCATGAGGGCGTCCTCCGATTTACGTCATTTGAGCCTATAGCTGTCACTTTCATGACGATAATAACCAGCATCAGCACAAGGGGAAGCAAATATCATGAGTAGCGAGCTGACGCCACGGGGAGAATCTGTCCAATTACGGCTCAGCGCCGATGGCGTGATTCAGGCCGCGTGCGGCGACACCCAAGCACTGCTTGGCAGGACGCCACAGGATTTACTGCAGACCGAATGTCTGAAGCTGGTCACGCCCGGCAGTCAGTCCGCATTGCGCTGCCTGTTGAACACCACATCCGATCGACCGCGGGTGAACCAGTTCCGACTGACGCGGGCAAGCGGCGATCCGTGCAGCACACAATGGGTCTTGACGCCTGCAGGCAATAATCAAACCTGGTGCGTTATCAGTACAGCGCTGCCGAAGCATGCGCCCCATGATCTCCCGATGGCCTTAGCCGATGTCCTGGATCGCGCCAACCACGTGGTGTTCATGTGCGATCCACTCGGCCATTTCATCAATCTCAATTCCTCGCTCTCACACATTACTGGATATACCCGTCGGGAACTGGAAACGCGTGACTTCAATCAATTGGTCCATCCCGAAGATCGGCTGTTCGCACGCTCAATGTTTCTCATGGCCTTGGGCGGCACCGGTCAGCGGGGGGAAATCCGAGTCTTCACCAAAAATGGCCACCAACACCACCTGACCATTACCAACGGCCCCCTATGGTCCAAAGATCAGATCATCGGAGTCGTTGGCGTTGCCAGCGATGTGACGGCGGAGCGGACCTGGTCGAAGGCATTGGCGGATTCTCAGGCGCGCCTCGAAGAGACCCGTCATATTGCCGAGTTGGGCTGTTGGCGCTATGACTTCAAAACTCGCAAATCCCACTGGTCACGTGAGCTGTTCACCCTTCTGGGCATCAATCCGAAGGATTTTTCCAACGACTACATTGGTTTCCGGAAACTGATCCACTCCGATGATCTGCAGCGAGTCACCTGTCACCACCGGGATGCGCTGCGAAGCGCTTGCCCTTTTGATGTTGAATTTAGAATCGTGACCCCCGAAGGAAAAGTGCATTGGGTGCGGGAGCGGGGCGAAGTCATCCGGGATTCGAGTGGCCGCCCCCTGCGCATCGAAGGCACGCTGCAAAACCTGTCGAAATACCGGAAGGTCGAGCAGGAGCTCAATATGATGCGCGACGCAATGTCACAGATCGGCGAATCCCTCTTCATTCTCGACGACAAGCACCGCGTCTTGTCGGCGAATGGTGCATTCTGCCATTTGATGCGCTGCTCGCGTAGCGCCATCCAGGATCTCGCGCCCGAGTTTCTCCTTGCGATTGGCCAGCCCATGACGGAACTCGACAGTCTCTGGCAGCACCTGAAAACGGTCGGCACTTGGCAAGGCCCCGTACAGGGCCGCCGCCTGGATGGGACTCCTCTGGCGTTTCATCTGAGCCTGAGCGCAGTACGCGGCTCGATTGGACGCATCACCCATTATGTGGGTGTGTGCCGCGATACCTCGAACAGCGCCGAGCAGTTCCAGTTGGAACACCCACGAACTCTTCACATCGACGCCGTAACCGCGCTGCCCAATCGTCAGGCGCTGATGCATGAGCTCGTGCATCATGCCACTGTAACCACGCGTCAAACTGACCAGCTGGCGTTGCTCTGGATCGATCTGGACCATTTCCGATCCATCAATGAATCATTGGATCCGGCCGTCGGTGACGAGATCCTGAGAGATGTCGCGCAACGTTTTAGAGACTTGGAAGACCAGCCCAGATCGAAAGTCTTTCACGTCGGTGGTGATGCCTTTGCCGTTGTCGTCCAAGGCGCCTCGGCAACCTCCCTGGCCACCTCGCTCGCTCAATCCCTGCTCGAAGCCCTCAACCGTCCACTACTGGTTGCCGGGACGATGCTGGGTCTTTCGGCCAGCATCGGAATTGCAGTATTGGGTGCCAGCGATGAGGAAGACGATACCGCCGATCTGATCCGCCAGGCTGAAACGGCCATGTACCAGGCCAAACGCCATCGGCACTGCTACCGGCTGGCAAGCCGGGCGCGCAAACCGATTGATGCCTCACCCATGGGTGCGCATGAGCTGCGACAAGCTCTGCGCCAGAATGAACTGTTCTTGGTCTATCAACCCATCTTCGGAAAAGTGCCCGGTCAAGTTTCCAGCGTGGAGGCACTGGTTCGCTGGGCACATCCCACACGCGGGATACTCAGCCCGAATAGCTTTCTTCCCTTGGCCGAACGCATTGGTCTGCTTCCCGTTCTGGGTCAGCAAGTGCTGGATATGGCACTGCGTCAGCTCGCTTTATGGCAGCGTTTCGGTTCCCCCAATCTCCGCATGGCGGTGAACGTGGCGCCAGCCCAGTTTGCCAATCCCCAACTCCCCGGTCAGATCGCCGAAGCCCTGCAGCGCAACCGCCTGACACCGGATGCCCTGATGCTGGAAATCACTGAGAATGCACTCATCGCACATCCGGACAGAGCATTGGAAAGCCTGCGCGCCCTGCGCGAAATCGGCGTTCAGATTGCAATAGACGATTTCGGGATGGGCTATTCGTCATTCAGTTACCTCAAGCAATATCCGTTCGACGCCCTCAAGATCGACCGTTCTTTTGTTTCCGCACTCCCCGGCTCGGAGCAGGATGCGGCCATTGTCGAAGCCATGCTGAGCATGAGCCGACGCCTGCAGCTTGATGTCATCGCCGAGGGCGTGGAAACCGAGGCACAATGGGCCTTCCTCACCGAACGAGGTTGCCAGGAGTTGCAGGGATTCTGGCTGAGCCGTCCGCTCTCCGAGCAGGCACTGGGACACTTGCTACTGGAAACCGCTGGCGGAGCCCCGAACACACCCCGATGACCTTTTTCCGAATACGGTGGTCAAAACGGCCACGTTCGTGAAGAGGTTGCCCATGGCCAAGTTCCGTCTGCCCACGATTCCCAGTGAACAAATCACGCCGGAGTCCATTTACCAGCAAAGGCGGCACTTCATGCGCCTTGGAACCGCGGCGCTGCTCGCCCCCATGCTCCCGCTTGGGAATGCAAATGCGGCGACACAGGATCTGGCGCGGCTGTCTGCCGTGCCCGGCCCGTTCAAGACCGATGAACCCATGACCGATCGGGAAGCGGTCACCCATTACAACAACTTCTATGAGTTCGGAACCGGAAAGGCCGATCCCGCCCGAAATGCCCATACCTTGGAACCCCGCCCCTGGTCCGTGACGGTTGCAGGCGCCTGCGCAAAACCAGGCACTTACGAACTTGACGATCTCTTGAAAGGTCGGACGCTCGAGGAACGCGTCTATCGGCTCCGCTGTGTCGAAGGCTGGTCCATGGTCATTCCTTGGATCGGATTTCCCTTGAGCGATCTCCTGCGTCGGTTTGAGCCGACGGGGAATGCCAAGTTCGTGATGCTGACCACACTCTACGATCCGAAGCAGATGCCCGGTCAACGCCGCAATGTATTGCCCTGGCCCTATGTGGAAGGGTTGCGCATGGACGAAGCCATGCACCCGCTGACGATCCTGGCCGTGGGCCTGTATGGACACGTTCTGCCCAATCAGAACGGCGCACCGCTCCGCTTGGTTGTGCCGTGGAAATACGGATTCAAAAGCATCAAATCCATCGTGCGCATCGATTTCGTCGAAAAGCAGCCTGCCACCACATGGAATCAGTCCGCGCCCCGGGAATACGGGTTTTACGCCAATGTGAATCCCAACGTGGATCACCCACGCTGGAGTCAGCGCCGGGAGCGGCGCATCGGTGACCTGTTTCGCCGCGAGACGCTGCTTTTCAACGGCTATGGCGAATGGGTCGCGGATCTATATAGCGACCTCGATCTGAAACGGAACTTCTGATATGCCTGCCCGATGGATGCTGCACCTCGCCGTCATCGGATTGATGACTTTTCCGGCCCTGCAGATCGGTTTCGGTCTGACTCGCGGCTCGGTTGGCCCGGATCCCGTCGAAGCGCTGATGCTGGCAAGCGGCATCTGGACCTTGAGGTTACTGCTGCTCACCCTGGCCATGACCCCCTTGCAGCGCTGGACCCACTGGCGCTGGCCAATCGTGATTCGCCGCGATCTGGGGCTGGGCGCCTTTGCTTATGGACTCGCCCATCTGCTCGTCTTTGTCATCTTCGATCAGAATCTCGAGTTGAAGGCCGCCTGGCGTGAAGTCATCGAACATCCGGCGGTATGGCTCGGCATGTTGGCGCTGATGCTGATGCTGCCCTTGGCGATCACCTCGACCCAGGGCTGGATAACCCGGCTTGGCGCCCATTGGAAACGGCTGCATCGACTGATCTATCCCGCAGCCATTCTTGCCGTGCTGCATTTCGCCTTCCAGGTCAAATCCGACCTGCGCGAACCGATCATCCATGCTGCCCTGCTCGTCGCCCTGTTCATCCTGCGCCTGCCTCGACCGCCTCACCGCAATCGGGGCACACCAACGCCCAATCACACCACGATTTCATAGCACGGCGTGTAACTGCGTCCCGGCAACCGCATCCGCTGCTCGCGCACAAAGCTGTCCAGCAAATTATCCAGACTGCGCATGACATCTGCAGCGCCCCGCATTTGAAACGGGCCGTGGGCTTCGATGGCCTGAATTCCGGACTCCTTCACATTTCCCGAAACGATTCCGGAGAAAGCCGCACGCAGATTGGCTGCCAGATCATGCAGGGGTTGGTCGCGATGCAAGGACAACCCGGCCATGTTGGCGTGGGTGGGAACGAAAGGCGTTTGCAACGTTGGCGCAATGCGCAACACCCAGTTGAAATAGAACGCATCGCTGCGTGCAATCCGGAATCGGCGAACCTCCTCCATGCCTCGGCGCATGGCGCGCGCAACGGCAACGGGATCATCCAGAATCACCTGGTAACGTCTACTCACTGCGGACCCCAGGGTATTGGTCAGAAAATCCTCCAGACGGCGGAAATAATCCGCCGATTCCACCGGGCCGGTCAAAATCAGCGGAAAAGGAATCTCGGCATTTTCTTCATGAAGCAAGATCGCAAACAGGTAAAGCAGTTCCTCCATGGTCCCGACACCGCCCGGAAATACCACGAACCCGTGGCCGATGCGGACAAACGCTTCGAGCCGCTTTTCCATGTCCGGCATGATGACCAGATGGTTGACGATCGGGTTGGGTGGCTCGGCCGCAATGATGCCGGGTTCGGAAATGCCGACGTACCGCCCGCTGCTGCGATGCTGCTTGGCGTGCCCGACCGCGGCCCCTTTCATGGGCCCTTTCATGGCACCAGGGCCACACCCAGTGCAGATATCCATCCCGCGCAATCCGAGTTCATAGCCGACGCGCTTGGCGTATTCGTATTCCAGACGGCTGATCGAATGCCCACCCCAACATACGACCAAGTTGGGTGGTTGACCCGGGAACAATGCACGTGCGTTGCGCAAAGTATGAAATACTGCATCGGTAATCCCGCCAGGGGCCATCAAATCGAATCGCGGATGCAAGCGAATTTCGTTGTGAACGTAGACGAGATCTCGCAACACGGCGAACAAATGTTCTCGAATTCCCCGAATCATCTGTCCGTCGACGAAAGCGGCTGCCGGCGCATTGCGCAATTCCAGCTTGATCCCTCGTTCCTGCTGCACCACCTGGATATCGAAGTTGCGGTAACGTTCCATGACCTGGCGGCTGTCGTCTTCGACACTGCCGCTGTTGAGTACCGCCAAGGCACATCGCCTGAGCAGTTCGTGCAATCCGCCGAGGCTGGTATCCCGCAGACGCACGACTTCATGTTGCGACAGGACTTCCAGACTCCCCTCCGGCGCGATCAGCGCATCGACCACCTGAGGCTTGTCGACAACCAGCGCACTGTTCAATGAATCGATCGTAGGCACTGTTCAAGAATCCTTCTGATTTTTGATCGAAAACGCATGCGGCGGACATCCTACCGGATCGCCATTCGCGGTGCCCCGCTTGCCCACTTTTTTGGCTAGAATGGCCAGCATCGACTGGGTGCAATCTCCCGCCACCCCCAACCAAGGACCGTGTTGTGGAACAAACCGCTGTCATCAAGACCTATGATCGCATGGCCGCTGCCTATGATCTGGTCTTCAGTCCCATTTTCCAGCCCGGTCGCCAGCGCATCATCGACAAGATGAATTGCAAACCCGGCGACCGCATTCTCGAAGTGGGTGTGGGAACCGGGGTGTCGCTGAGCTGTTATCCCGTAACCACCCGTATCACCGGTATCGACGTCTCACCGAAAATGCTCGAGCGCGCCCAACGCAGAGTCAGAAAGCAACAGCTGAATCATGTTGATCTGCGGATCATGGATGCCCAGCAGCTCGAATTCGCCGACGCCAGCTTCGACAAGGTGACCGCCATGTATGTCGCCTCGGTGGTTCCCGATCCGCGACAGATGGTGGCCGAAATGAAGCGCGTTTGCCGTCCCGGTGGAGACCTGTTCATCGTCAACCATTTCAGTCATTCCCATTCGATGATTCGTTGGCTCGAAAAGGTCGTCGCGGTCATCACGCCCCTGATCGGCTTCACCTCGGATTTTCCGCTCGATCGCTTTCTGAGCGATGCGAAGATCTCTCATTTCGATCTCGAACCGGTCAACCTCTTTGGTTATTGGTCGATGATTCACGCTCGCAACGAGTAAACGGCTCGAGTCAGCCGTCAGTACGATCTTTGGACTGCGGACGACGCCAATGGGACAACGTCACCTGGCGTCCGCCTCCCACCGTCAGTTGACGGGGCGGGGCATCCTTGCGCAAGGTCGTCCCTGCCCCGACCGTCGCGCCCTCGCCCACCGTCACCGGTGCCACCAGTTGGCTGCCCGAGCCGATGAAAGCCCCATCGCCGATCACGGTCCGGTGCTTGTTCACACCATCGTAATTGCAGGTGATGGTGCCCGCCCCCACGTTCACGTTGCACCCCACCTCGGCATCCCCGATGTAGCTCAAGTGATTGATCTTCGATCCCCTGCCGACCCTTGCCTGCTTGATTTCCACGAAATTGCCGACATGCGTGTCCGGCGCGAGATCGGCACCGGGACGCAAGCGAGCGTAAGGACCGATGCGGGCAGCCGCACCAACCCGCGAGCCCTCCAGGTGAGAGAATGGTCGCACGTCCACGCCCGCTGCCAGCTCACAATCCCGCACAACCGACTGTGCGCCGATCCGAACGCCGTCGCCCAGGATGACGCGCCCTTCGAACACGCAGTTCACATCGATGAACACATCGCGTCCACAAATCAGCTCGCCCCGCACATCCAGCCGTGCCGGATCCACCACCGTCACCCCGCCGCGCATCAAGGCCTCCGCACGGCGGCGCTGCAGGACTCGTTCGACAATGGCCAACTGAGCCTTGTCGTTGACCCCCAAAGCGTCTTCAGCATGTTGTACCGACACCGTCTGAACCGGCACACCCTCGGCAACCGCCAGACCTATCACATCGGTCAGATAGTATTCCCCTTGGGCGTTGGATGGCTGGATAGCCGGGAGATAGCGCCGCAACATCGCGACTGAGATAGCCATCAGCCCGGTATTGACCTCGCCAATGCGTCGCTGCGCAGGCGTCGCGTCGCGTTCCTCGACGATGCCGAGAACTGCACCGCCGTCCTGCCGCAGAATGCGGCCGTAACCGGTCGGATCCGGCGCCGTCATTACCAACAGCGCCACCCCCCCGGAGGCGGCCGTGCACAGCGCAGCCAAGGTCTCGGCCGGCACCAGCGGCACATCACCGTAAAGCACCAAGGCCGTGCCCGCCTCGAGATAAGGCAGCGCCTGGGTGACAGCATGTCCCGTCCCCAGCTGCTCGGCCTGCTCGACCCAACGCAGGTCGTCGCCGTCACAGGCGCGTCGCACCGCATCCATGCCATGGCCGACGACCACATGGATCGCTGCCGGCGACAAAGCCCGTGCTGCCGAAAGCACGTGCGCCAGCAAGGGCTCGCCGCCGAGCGGCTGCAGCACCTTGGGAAGTGCGCTGTTCATGCGGGTGCCCTTTCCGGCGGCCAGCACAATTACACTCGTGGTCATCTGTTCGCTCCCGACATCTCTTCTTCCCCGCCGGCCCCGCTACCGACCAGTACGACCCATGCCCCCCGGCGCTCGACCGGCACGGCCTGCAGCGATTGCCCAAGGCATGGGCCGTGGATACACAAGCCATCGTCCATCTGAAACTGCGCCAGATGGAGGGCGCATTGAATATGGGTGCCTTCCGGATTGAGCACCTGCCCCGGCCGCCAATCGAGCGGTGCGCCGGTGTGCGGGCAGCGATTCTCATATGCCCAGACCTGCGCGCCGCGCCGAACCACCACACAGGAGCGCCGTTGCCCATTCCGCTCGTGTTCAAACCCGCGGCTGCCCGGATCCGGCAATTCGTCCCACCGACAGACCCGAACGGCCATTCACCCCGCTCCCGTGGACACAACGGGCGACTGATCGAGACGCCGAATCGGCTCGCCCAGCCACAGCACCAACGCCAGCGCCGGCAGCGACGCCAAGAACGTCAGAACGAAAAAGACCGGCCAGCCCAGATCCGCCACCAGATACCCTGCCGGCGGGCCGATGAACACACGCGCCAGCGCGGCCAGCGCCGAAAAAAGCGCGTACTGCGTGGCCGTGTAGCGGGTATCGCACAAGGCCATCAGCAAGGCTACGAACGCGGCAGACCCCATCCCGCCGAACAGCTGCTCACCCACCACGGCGACGACCAGCATGCCATGGCTCTTGCCGACCACCGCGAGCGCGGCGAAGAGCAGGTTGGTCACTGCTTGCAGGACGCCGAAGACCAACAGTGCCCGCAGCAGGCCCCAACGCACCATCAACGCGCCGCCAGCCAGAGCGCCGGCCAAGGCCGCTGCAATGCCGACGCCCTTGTTGACGACGCCGACTTCGGCGACGCTGAAGCCCACCCCCTGGACCAGGAATGCCGTGCTGAGCGTCGCGGCAAACGCGTCACCGAACTTGTAGAGCACGATCAACAATAGAAACACCAGCGCTGCCGGGCGCTGCAGAAATGCACGCATCGGTTCGCGCAGGGCTTCCACCAGGCGGTGGGGAGTCGCCGCCGGTGCCTCAGGCTCCGGGCTCAGCAGCGTGACCAGAATGCCTAGCGCCATCAGCACGGCCATAACCCGATAGGTGGCAACCCACCCCACCGACCCAGCCAGAACCAGCGCCAGTGCGCCGGAAGTCAGCATGGCCAGACGGTAGCCCGTGTTGGTCAGGCCGGCACCGAGCCCCCGCATCGGCGGGTGCAGTACCTCGGTGCGGTAGGCGTCGAACACAATGTCCTGGGAGGCCGAAGCGAATGCGATGCCCAGGGCCAGCAGGCCCAGCAGAGCGATATCCGAATGCGGGTCGATCGACGACATCGCCAGGAGCGCCGTCACCAGACTGACCTGCGTCAGCACAAGGCCACCGCGGCGGCGGCCCATCCCCAAGGGTGTGTAGCGGTCGAACAGCGGCGCCCAAAGAAACTTCAGCGTGTAAGGCAAGCCAACTAGGCTGAAGATCCCGATGGTGCGGATGTCGATGCGCACATCGGCCAGCCAGGCCTGGAGCGTACCGCCGGAGAGGGCCAGCGGCAGACCGGAGGCGAAGGCCAGCAGCGTCACACGCCATAACTCGGGGTAGCGTCCCAGCGCCTGCCACGCCGATTGGGGCATGGAATCCGCGTCGCCCGGTTTCATGTCACCTCGATCAGCCGATCCGGCACGCCCACATCCCATGGCAATGGCCAATCGTAATCGATCGTGAGTGCGGCATGGTCACTGAAGCGCTGATCCTTGTAGATCTCGGCGGTCCGGGCACTGGCCGCAAGCCCCGGGGTGGCAATCTGATAGTCGATCCGCCATCCGACGTTCCGCGCCCAGGCCTGACCCCGGTTGCTCCACCAGGTGTATCCTTCGCCGGTAGTCTCGGGATGAAGCCGGCGGTAGACGTCCACCCAACCCAGTTCGTCGAAGACCCGACTCAGCCAGGCGCGCTCTTCGGGAAGAAAGCCCGAATTCTTCTGGTTGCCGCGCCAATTCTTGAGATCGATGGCCTGATGCGCGATGTTCCAATCGCCGCATAACAAGACTTGTGTGCCGGCTTGGGCGAGCGCCGCGAGATGATCGAAAAACCGGGCCATGAAGTGGAACTTGGCCGCTTGGCGATGTTCGCCGCTCGATCCGGAGGGCAGATACACGGAAATCACCGATAGGCCCGGAAAGCGCAGCTCCAGATAGCGGCCCTCTGCATCGATCTCGGCAATCCCCAGACCTTCGATACAATCCTCGGGCGGGGTGCGGGTATACAACCCAACACCGCTGTAGCCTTTTTTTTCCGCAAAATGGAAATAACCCTGATAGCCGGGCGGATCGCGCATCGCACTCGTGAGATCGCCATCCTGGGCCTTGAGCTCCTGGAGACACACCAAATCGGCCTGCTGAGCCGGCAGCCAGTCGAAAAAACCCTTGCGGGCGGCCGAACGAATGCCATTGAGGTTGAGGGTCATGATGCGCAAAATCAGGCTGCTCCTTCACGTCGGGCGCCGGCCGATGGATCACTTCAATGAAACAACGTCGCTGGGAGGATTTGGCAGTTCTTCGGCACCGCCCGTGATGAATCCAGCGACCTCGCGTCGAACGCCGGTCAATGCCGCAGAAAAGGGCACCACCAAGCCCCAGAGGATGTTGACATGGTTGGCCTGTTCCAGAAACACCATACGCGCACGCCCGCCGCATCCTTCGATTCGGCGCCACAACCGCTTGCTGTTCCCAGGTCCGACGACCCGATCCTTGGAGCCGTGCAACAATAGAAAAGGCGGGTTTCGGCCATCGACGAAGCGGATCGGCTGGGATTCCTCATGCCGTTCGGCTGGACCGAATGTGTCGACCAACTCATCGGTCTGAAAGGGCATGAAGTCATAGGGTCCGGCCAAGCCCACGAATCCCGCCAATGTCGCCGGCGAATGCCCATGCACACCGAGATAACGCGGATCAAGGCTGAGCAGCGCACCGATATGGGCGCCCGCCGAATGACCCATGAGATGAACGCGCTCCGGATCCCCGCCCCACTGCGCGACATGACGCAACACCCAATCGACCGCTGCCGCCCCGTCTTCCACGAAGACCGGGAAACGTACAGCCGGATAGAGCCGATAGTCCGGAACGATCACCACTGCGCCGAGGGCGGCCAGACGGCGCGCCAGCAGACTGTACAAACGCCGGTGACCCTGCTTCCAGCGCCCGCCATAGAAAAACACGATGACCGGCATCGGTGAGGAGCCTGCCGGCCGGTAAACGTCCAGACACTGGCGTGCGTCATTCCCGAATCGGGCGGTATGAACCCGCCGCACACCAAACCAGTTCCGTAAAGGCGCCGTCCATCGGGGCACCATCCCGCTCCATTTGCTCATGCTAGAGAATCGGCTCGTGGGGCCGCACGTTCGCAGTCGTCGAGCGACCGGTATTGAGCGCGCGCAAGCCCTGCGTCAGGCCATCCAGGGTCAGGGGATACATCTGCCCGTCCATGAGCTGGCGGATGATATTGATCGAGGGCGTACCTTCCCAGCGGTTCTCGGGCTCGGGATTGAGCCAGATGATGCGTCGGAAATGCGCCTGCATCCGGCGCATCCAGACCGCGCCCGCTTCCGGATTGTGGTGCTCCACGCTGCCGCCCTCATGCAGGATTTCATAAGGACTCATGGTGGCATCACCGACGAAGATCACCTTGTAGTCCGGACCGAAGGTCGCGAGCACGTCCGCCGTCGGCATGCGCTCAGTGCGCCGGCGCCGGTTGTCTTTCCATAGCCATTCATAGAGGAAGTTGTGGAAATAGAAATATTCCAGGTGCTTGAACTCGGCGCGCGCTGCCGAAAACAGCTCCTGAGCGATCCGAACATGGTCGTCCATCGAACCGCCTACATCCATGAACAGCAGCACCTTGACCTGATTGCGCCGCTCGGGCACGAGTTTGAGGTCCAGGTAGCCGGCATTGCGGGCGGTTGCCCGGATGGTGTCGTCGAGATCAAGTTCGAGCTCGTTGCCCTCGCGCACGAATTGGCGCAGGCGCTTGAGCGCGACCTTGATATTGCGGGTGCCCAATTCGACTTGATCGTCGTAATTGCGGAACTCACGCTGATCCCAGACCTTTACCGCGCTGCGATGGCGGGGACCCCCCTGGCCGATGCGAACGCCCTCAGGGTTGTAGCCGTAAGCGCCGAACGGGGAACGCCCCGCTGTGCCGATGTTTCGATTGCCCCCCTCATGGCGCTCCTTCTGGTTTTCCAGACGCTCGCGCAAGGCCTCCATCAGCTTTTCCCAACCGCCCAGCGACTCGATCAGCGCCTGCTCCTCGGGCGAAAGATTGAGCTCGTTGCGCCGCGCCAGCCACTCGGGTGGAATCCGTCCGTCCGCCACCGCCTGAGCGAGCTGTTCCATACGGTCCTCGGCACCCTTGAAGTAGGCGCCGAATACCTGATCGAAGCGGTCGTAGTGACGTTCATCCTTCACCAGACAGGTACGCGCCAGGAAGTAGAAGTCGTCCAGACTGGCCACCACTACGCGCTTGTCGAGCGCGGCCAGAAGACTGAGAAATTCCGTGATCGTGACCGGAACCCCGCCCTGGCGCAGTGCAAAGAAGAAATCGACCAGCATGATGGGCTCCTCCCCAACCGGCGATGCGCTCAGAGATTGCCCTGGCGACGGGCAATGAACGCGAGCCGTTCGAACAGATGGATATCCTGCTCGTTCTTGAGCAACGCGCCGTAGAGCGGCGGAATGAGGTTGTTCGGATCGGTGCTGCGGATCGACTCGGCCGGGATGTCCTCGGCCAGTAGAAGCTTCAGCCAGTCCAGCAGCTCGGAGGTGGACGGCTTTTTCTTCAAGCCGGGCACCTCGCGCAGGTCGAAGAACACCTCCATCGCCTCGCGAACCAGCTCTTGCTTGATACCCGGAAAATGGACATCCACGATCCGCCCCATGTTCTCCCGGTCCGGAAAACGGATGTAGTGAAAGAAACAGCGGCGCAGGAAGGCGTCGGGCAATTCCTTCTCGTTGTTGCTGGTGATGATGATGACAGGGCGATGCGCCGCGCGAACCAGCGTCTGCGTCTCGTAGACATAGAATTCCATGCGATCCAGTTCACGCAGCAGATCGTTGGGAAATTCGATATCGGCCTTGTCGATCTCATCGATCAGGAGCACAGGCCGCTCGGTGCTCTGAAAAGATTCCCAGACCGGGCCCTTCTTGATGTAGTGCGCAATATCATGCACGCGGGGGTCGCCGAGCTGTGAATCCCGCAAACGGGAGACCGCGTCGTACTCATACAGCCCCTGTTGAGCCTTGCTGGTGGACTTGACGTGCCACTGGAACAAGGGCCGGCCCAGTGCCCGGGCCACTTCCTCGGCCAATAGAGTCTTGCCGGTACCCGGCTCACCCTTGACCAGAAGCGGCCGCTCCAGCGTGATCGCGGCGTTTACGGCCAAGGTGAGTTCGCGGGTCGCAACGTAGGAATCGGTACCTTCAAAACGCATGCGAATACTATCCTTCCAGTGAGGTCACGCGCGCCACTCGGAGGCGGCGCGGGACAAAATCAGGCAATGGCCCGTGCCTGCAACGCCGCCACGGCCGGCAAGGTCTTGCCTTCCAGGAATTCCAGGAATGCACCGCCACCGGTCGATACGTAGGAAATGCGATCCGCGACGCCGAACAGATCGATGGCCGCAAGGGTGTCGCCGCCGCCGGCAATGGAGAATGCCCCGCTGTCCGCGATGGCTTCGGCCAAGGCCCGTGTTCCGTCTCGAAATTCAGGAAACTCGAATACCCCCACCGGGCCGTTCCAGACGATCGTGCCGGCCTGCTCGGCCAGCGCCGCGTACTGGCGCGCCGTTTCCGGCCCGATATCCAGAATCATGTCATCGGCTCCGACTGCCTGTACCGCCTTGACGGCACCTTTAGCCTGCTCTGAAAACTCGGTCGCCACCACCACGTCGACGGGCAACGGGATCGCCACCCCCTTCGCTTCGGCAGCAGTCATCAGGCGACGCGCTTCATCGATCAGCTCCGGCTCATGGAGCGACTTGCCAATGGGCTGACCGGCTGCGGCCAAGAAGGTGTTGGCAATGCCGCCCCCGGGGATCAGCCGGTCGACCTTTTCGATCAGGGCCTCGAGAATGGTGAGTTTGGTCGATACCTTGGAACCGGCCACTACGGCAACCAACGGACGTGCCGGCTCGGTCAGCGCCCGTCCGAGCGCGTCGAGTTCCCCGGTCAGCAAAGGCCCCGCGCAAGCCACCGCTGCGAAACGGGCGACGCCGTGAGTCGAGGCTTCGGCGCGATGCGCCGTCCCGAAGGCATCCATCACATACACATCGCACAAGGCCGCCATACGACGCGCCAGCGCCTCATCGTCCTTCTTCTCGCCCACGTTGAACCGCACGTTTTCGAGCAGCACCAATTCACCCGGCGCCACTACCACCTCATCGAGCCAGTCGCGCTGCAACGGGACGTCCCGCTCCAGGGCTTCGCTCAGGGCGGCGGCGACGGGCGCCAACGACAAGGCCGGATCGAATTCGCCCTCCTTGGGGCGTCCGAGATGGGACATCACCATGACCGCAGCGCCCGCATCCAGCGCGGCCTGGATGGTCGGCAAGCTGGCTCGAATGCGAGCGTCGCTGGTGACCTTCCCGTCCTTGACCGGCACATTCAGGTCTTCACGGATCAGCACGCGCTTTCCGCGCAGTTCGAGATCGGTCATCTTGAGGATTGCCATCACAGCCTCCGCAGTGCGAGTTCGGAAAGAACACCCGTGCCGGGGCTATCGAGACACCCCGGCACGGCTGATCGTCACTGCGCCTTGGTTAGCGCCAGAGCGGTATCCAGCATACGGTTGGAGAAGCCCCATTCGTTGTCATACCACGAGCAGACCTTCACCAGACGGCCGTCGATCACCTTGGTGAGGGTCAGATCGGCCGTGGAAGAGGCCGGATTATGGTTGAAGTCCACCGACACCAGCGGATCCTCATTCACATTCAGGATACCCTTGAGCTCGCCGGCCGCGGCGTCCTTGAGAATCTGGTTGACTTCATCGACCGTCGTTGCGCGCCCAGCGGTGAAGGTGAGGTCGACCATCGACACGTTGATGGTCGGCACGCGAATGGCGAAGCCGTCCAGCTTGCCGTTCAGCTCGGGCAACACGAGGCCCACCGCCGCCGCCGCCCCGGTCTTGGTCGGGATCATGGAATGGGTGGCACTGCGAGCCCGGCGCAGATCTTCATGATAGACGTCGGTCAGCACCTGATCGTTGGTGTAGGCGTGGATGGTGTTCATCAAGCCTTCAACCAGTCCCAGCTTCTCATGCAGCGGCTTGACCAGCGGCGCCAGACAGTTGGTGGTGCAGCTGGCGTTGCTGATGACCGTATCGGTCGCCTTGAGGACACCGTGGTTGACGCCGTAGACGATGGTGGCATCCACATCCTTGCCACCGGGTGCGGAGATGATGACTTTCTTGGCACCGCCCTTCAGATGTGCGGAAGCCTTTTCCTTGCTGGTGAAAAAGCCCGTGCATTCCATGACGACATCGACGCCCAGCTCGCCCCAGGGCAGCTCGGCTGGGTTGCGGTTGGCCAGCACGCGGATCTTGTCGCCGTTGACGATCATGTAGTCGCCTTCCACGGCCACCGTGCCGGGAAACTTGCCATGGGTCGTGTCATGGCGCGTCAGGTGCGCGTTGGTCTTGGCATCGCCGAGATCGTTGATCGCGACGATCTGGATTTCCCCGGTGCGCCCGGATTCATACAGCGCCCGCAAGACATTGCGGCCGATGCGGCCATATCCATTGATTGCCACTTTGATTGCCATGCGCATCACTCCTGATGATGGTTAAGCCGGCCTACTGCCGGTCAGAGTAGGTCTCGAACGGTCGCAACCACGTTGTCCACCGTAAACCCGAAATGAGTCATCAATGCTGCCGCCGGAGCGGACTCGCCGAAGCGATCAAGCCCGATCACCCGCCCCTGGAGACCCACGAAGGCTCGCCAATACAAGGGGTGAGCCGCTTCCACGGCGACGCGGCGTGTCACCGCAGAAGGCAGAACCCGTTCCCGATAATCTGCATCCTGCTCCGCAAAAGCCTCCGCGCACGGCATCGAGATCACGCGCGCCGTCACGCCCTCGTCCGCCAAACGCTCGGCAGCCGCCATGGCCAGCGCCACTTCCGATCCGGTCGCCAGGATCAGCGCATCCGGCGTGCCCGGCGTGTCGCGCAGGATATAGCCACCCCGGTGAATCGCTTCGAGCTGCGCCGCATCGCGCCCCTGATGGGGACAGCTCTGGCGCGAAAACACCAGCGCCGAAGGCCCCTCACGATAGGCCACCGCCTGCTGCCAGGCGACCTGGGACTCGACCGCGTCGCACGGCCGCCAGAGGTGCAGGTTCGGAATCAGGCGCAGACTGGCCAAATGCTCGACCGGCTGATGCGTAGGGCCATCCTCGCCCAGACCAATGGAATCATGCGTCAGCACGAAGATGCTGCGCTGGCGCATCAGGGCCGCCATGCGGATGGCGTTGCGCGCATAATCGGAGAACACGAGGAAGGTGGCGCCGAAGGGAACGAAGCCGCCGTGCAGTGCCAGGCCATTGTTGATCGCCGCCATGCCGAATTCACGCACCCCATAGGCGATGCTGTTGGCATCGGGCCGTTCGGTCGAGAAACTCACCGAACCTGACCAGTGGGTGAGATTGGAATGTGTGAGGTCCGCAGAACCCCCGACCAGCTCGGGCAAGACGGGCCCAAGTCGTTCCAGCGCTTTCTGTGAAGCCTGACGGGTCGCCAGATTCGCGCCCTGGGCTGCCACGTCCGCGACCCATCCTGCGCAGGTCTGTGACCAATCCGCCGGCAAATCACCGGCCAAGCGGCGCTCGAATTCGGCGGCCAACTCAGGATGAGCCTCGCGGTAGCGCGCGAACAAGGCGCGCCAGCGGCCCGACAACCGGCCGCCCCGCTCGCGACCATCCCAGGCTGCCGCGATCTCCTCGGGAATTTCAAACGGAGCATACGGCCAGCCGAGCCGCTCGCGCGCGGCCGCGATTTCCTCGGGTCCCAGTGGCGCCCCGTGCGTCGACTCGGAGCCCTGCTTGTTGGGGGCACCGAAGCCGATCACGGTCTTGCAACAAATCAGGCTCGGGCGGTTGGCGTCACCTCGAGCCAGCTGGATCGCCTCGCGGACCGCGTCGGCATCGTGCCCGTCCACATTGCGGATGACCTGCCAGCCGTAGGCCTCGAAGCGCGCCGGCGTATCATCGGTGAACCAGCCCTGTACCGGTCCGTCAATCGAGATGCCGTTGTCATCGTAAAAGACGATCAGCTTGCCAAGCTGCCAAGTACCGGCCAGAGAACAGACCTCATGGGAAATCCCCTCCATCAGGCAGCCATCACCGGCAAAAGCATAGGTAAAGTGATCGACGATCGAAAACTCGCGGCGATTGAACCGTGCTGCAAGGAGGCGCTCCGCCAGCGCCATGCCCACCGCGTTGGCCAGACCCTGCCCAAGCGGTCCGGTCGTGGTTTCCACGCCGGGCGTCATGCCATACTCGGGGTGTCCCGGCGTCTTGCTGTGCAACTGCCGGAACTGCTGCAGATCATCGCGGCTCAGCGCGTAACCGGACAGATGCAGCAGGGCATAGAGCAGCATGGAGCCATGGCCATTCGACAGCACGAAGCGGTCCCGGTCCGGCCAGCGCGGATCGGCAGGATCATGGCGCAAGAAATCATTCCACAGCACTTCGGCGATGTCCGCCATCCCCATCGGCGCGCCCGGATGCCCGGATTTGGCTTCCTGCACTGCGTCCATGGCCAGCGCCCGGATGGCGTTGGCGAGCTTTCGACGTGACGGCATCAGTTCCTCGCTCCAGTGTTTCATCGAGTAAAAGGACCGGCCGACGACACCCGGCGGCATTCACCCTGGCTGAAAAGCCTTTCATTGTCGCTGATCGGCCTCCCCGGCGGCAATCGGGAATTGTCCCACATCAACAGAAGTCCGCGGCCTACAGGGCACTCGCCTCCTCATGCCCATTGTTTTTAGGCGCTGACCGATCCTGTGAATCGAAAGACGTGGCATGGATGATAGCGAACCGGGCCGCCTGCCCCAGCACTTTCGAAAAGAATCAACTCGGAGGCGGAAAATCGCCCCGCCGATAAGGACGGCGCGACCGGCAGCGCAGGATGACGCCGACGCAACCGCGCCAGCGTGATGTGGGGCTGGAACGGACGGGGATCGCTCGACAGACTCGCGTCGCGGACCGCATTCGCCACCCGCGCAGCGAGATGGGTCAAGGACACGCCCCGCGTTACCGACATCGCCAGCACGACCGGCCGAAGCGCATCCGGGAACCACAGGCCCCGCTCAGCGTGGATGGCGAAAGGCCGCTGCCCGGCGATTTCCGCAGTGACCGTCCCAATCAGCCTCGCCTGCGCAGCCGTTTCCACCATGCCCAGAAAGTGGATTGTCAGATGCACATCCGCAGGGGCCTGCCAGCGCAGCCAGTCCGGCTCGCCCAATGCCAGACGTGCACCTTGAAGCCACGATGAGGCACAGTCGGCCGACGGCCTCAAGCCGAAAAACAATCGCCTGCGGCCGTCACGTTCGGCCCGTGTGATGGTGGAATCGCGCATACCCGAACGCTCCGCAGGGGTCCCGGCCCGTGGCGCCAAAACTTTTTTTCACCCATCCCATTGGGTAATATGCCCGATTCGACAAGGACAAGCGTCCCCAAGTTGATCAAAGTAAGGAGTGTAATGGTGGAACGGGAAGTAATGGAGTTCGATGTCGTCATCGTCGGCGCGGGCCCGGCCGGATTGTCCTGCGCCTGCCGTATTCTCCAGATGGCTGAACAAGCTGGCCAAGAGATCGAGGTCTGCGTGGTCGAGAAAGGCTCGGAACTCGGCGCGCACAGCCTGTCCGGAGCGATCTTCGAGCCGACCGCACTCAACGAGCTGTTCCCCGATTGGAAGGAGCGCGGCGCGCCCCTGAATGTGCCGGTCAGCCATGACGAGATGTACTTCCTGCTGAGCGAACAGCGCTCGGTACTGACCCCCAATGCACTCCTGCCCAAGCCCATGCACAACGAAGGCAACTACGTCATCAGCCTGGGCCAGCTGGTGCGCTGGCTGGGCGATCAGGCCGAAGCCATGGGTGCCAACATCTTCCCCGGCTACGCCGCCGCCGATGTGATCTACGACGACAAGGGGACGGTCTGCGGTGTCGTCACGGGCGACATGGGCGTGTCCAAGAAAGGCGAACCCAAGGACAGCTATACCCCGGGCGTGGAACTGCGCGCCAAGTACACGGTGTTCGCCGAAGGCTGCCGCGGGCATCTGGGCAAGCGCCTGATGCAACAGTTCGACCTGCGCAGCGACTGCGATGTCCAGCATTACGGCATCGGGCTCAAGGAAATCTGGGAAATCGATCCCGCCAAGCACAAACCCGGACTGGTGGTTCATACCGCGGGCTGGCCCATGGACACCCGGACCGAAGGCGGCGGCTTTCTCTATCACTGGGAAGACAACAAGGTTCTGTGCGGCTACATCATTGCGCTCGACTACAAGAATCCCTACCTCTTTCCGTTCAAGGAATTCCAGCGCTGGAAGACCCATCCCGCGATCCGCGAAACCCTGGAAGGCGGCAAGCGCATTTCCTATGGCGCCCGGGCGGTGAACAAGGGGGGGCTGAACTCCCTGCCCAAGCTGACCTTCCCCGGCGGCATGATGGTCGGATGCGAGGCCGGCTTCCTCAATCCTGCCAAGATCAAGGGCAACCATACCGCCATGAAGACCGGCATGCTGGCCGGCGAAGCCATCGTGGAAGCGCTCACCGCCGGCGACACCGGCGGCCAGGATCTGGTGAGCTACGAAGAGAAGGTCAAGAATTCCTGGGTGTGGGAGGAACTGTACAAATCCCGCAACTGGACCCCGGCACTGCACAAGTTCGGCGTTCTCATGGGCGCACCGTTCCAGTTCATCGACCAGAACATCGCCGGCGGCAAGCTGCCGTTTACCCTGCACGCCAATACCGCCGATTATGCCGAGCTCAAGATGGCGAGCGACAGCAAACCCATCGACTATCCCAAGCCCGACGGCGTGATCAGTTTCGACCTGCCGTCATCGGTCTACCTCTCCGGAACCAACCACGAGGAAGACCAGCCCGTCCATCTGACGTTGAAGGACCCGGAAGTGCCCATTGGGCAGAACCTGCCGGTCTACGACGAACCCGCGCAGCGCTATTGCCCGGCCGGTGTTTATGAGGTGGTCAAGGACGACGATGGCAAGCCGCGCTTCCAGATCAACGCGCAGAACTGCGTTCATTGCAAGACCTGCGACATCAAGGATCCCGCCCAGAACATCAACTGGGTCACACCCGAAGGCGGCGGCGGTCCCAACTACATGATCATGTAATCAGCGACGGATCCTCATCCGTTCGATCAGAGCCCCGGGCAACCCCCGGGGCTTTTTTGATCAAGCTGCTTTCGGTTCCGATGCCGACCGGATCAGGCCTCGCCGAGCACTACCCGCAGCACACGGCGCACCTTGTCCATGCCGCGCTCCAGGCTGGCCACGATATCGCCATGGATGTCGCTGCCCTCGGGTCCGAGCCCGGCCGCCCAATTGACCGAAACCGCCAAGGTGGCATAGGCCAGATCCAGTTCGCGGGCCAGCGCCGCCTCCGGCATGGCCGTCATCCCGACCATGTCGCAACCCTCCGCGCGCAGCTTGCGCACCTCGGCAGCGGTTTCCAGGCGCGGCCCCTGAGTCACTGCATAGACCCCCTGTGACAACGCCTCCACCCCGGCTGCGGCTGTGGCGCGGATGAGCGCTGCACGCAGGGCGCCGTCGTAGGGTTCCGTGCAATCGGCATGCAGCACGCGGCCTTCCTCGGAAAAGGTGTGCGCACGCCCCCAGGTGTAGTCGATGATCTGGTCCGGAACCGCCAACTGCGCCGGTCCCAACGCGGGGTGGATCCCGCCGACCGCGGCAACGGCGACGACCCGCCGGATGCCCAGGTGATGCAGTGCCCAGATGTTGGCGCGATAGTTCACCTGATGCGGCGCGAAGCGATGATCCTGCCCATGGCGGGCCAGGAAGACCACCGGATGGCCGGCATAATGGCCCAGATGGAGCGGCGAGGACGGCGCCCCATAGGGTGTCTCGATGACCCGGTCTTCATCGAGGACCAGGCCTTCCAATCGGGTGAGCCCGGTGCCGCCGATGACAGCGGTGACAGTCTGGTTCTGCATCGTTGCCTCGCTCATGTCCCGCGCACTGCGTAGATCGCAGGCAGGTTGCGCCAATAGCCCTTGTAGTCCATCCCGGCGCCAAAGACGTAGCGGTCCGGCACGTCCAGGCCGATGTAATCGGCGCTCGTGCCCAGATGGTTGCGATCATGGAGCTTCCGGGCCAGGACTGCAGTACGCACCTCGGCAGCGCCTTGGGCACGACACCAGGATTGCAGGGCATCGAGCGTCACCCCCTCATCGAGAATATCGTCGACGAGCAAGACGGTGCGATCGGCCAGCGCCATGCGCGGCTGATGGATCCAGCGCAACTCGGCGCCCTGAATCGCGCCGTCGTAGCGCGTGGCGTGCAGGTAATCGAGCTCCAGCGGAAACGCGAGAAGCTCGAGCAACCACGCGGTGGGAACCACTGCACCGGTCATCACGCACAGTACCAAGGGATTGCGGTCGGCCAGATCATCGGTAATCGCCTCGGCCATCTGTGCAATTGCAGCCGAAACAGCCTCCGCCGGGCACAGGCAATCCGCCTCGGTTCTGACCTGCCGGACTTCCTCGAGTCGCGACTCACCCATCGTTTGCTCCTTCCACATGATCCATCGCCTGCCCGGCCAGGGCCCGTGCCCGGCGCAGCCGTTCCGGATCGGCCTGAACGCTCGCCTCTCCCAGCAGCCGAGCATACCGCTGGTCAAATCCGGCGGACCGGGTCCAGCGCAGCTGGTCCAGCAGCCGGACGACCGCCGCGGGGTCGTTGCAGACCGGCAGCAGGTCACAGCCCGCGGCGAGCGCCTGTTCCGCGCGCGCGAGCACATCGCCCATGACCAGCGCGCCGGCCATTTCCAGATCGTCACTTACCACCGCGCCGTCAAAGCCCAGCTGACGGCGCAGCACGGTCTCGATCCAGTAAATGGAGAAACTCGCCGGCAGGGTGCAGGCCTCCGGATAGACGACATGGGCGGTCATGACCGCCGCCAGATCCGGCGCGAGCGCGACGAACGGCTGCAGATCATGGGCCACGATCGCCTCGAGCGGACGCGCGTCGCAGGGCAGCTCCAGATGGGAATCCCCCCGCACCGAACCATGACCCGGGAAATGCTTGCCGGTGGCACCCATGCCCGCCTCGTGCATGCCCGCAACATAGGTCTTGGCCAGCGCAGCGACCACCCCCGGATCTTCATGAAATGCCCGCGAGCCGATGATTTCGGTATTGCCCGCCACATCCAGCACCGGCGCGAAGCTGGCGTCGATGTCCACACCCCGCAGTTCGGCCGCCATCAGCCAGCCCAGTTCGCGCGCCGCCGCGAGCGCCTCGGCCGGCATGCGTTCGTACAGACCGCCCAGCCAACCCAGGGGCGGCAGGCGGGTAAAGCCCGCGCGCAGCCGCTGCACCCGCCCGCCTTCCTGATCCACGCTCACCACGAGCGGCGAGCGCACGGTGCGCACGGCCGCGATCAACATCCGAAGCTGCTCGGGCGTCTCATGGTTGCGATCGAACAGAATCACCCCGCCGATCAGCGGGTGAATCAGCATCTCTCGTTCTTCCGGGGTGAGTACCGGTCCTGACAGGCCCACCACCAACGGACCGGGCGGTGTGTTCATCCCGCTTCCTCTGTAATCCATACCGGCATGCCGGGATGGCAATGATCGAACAATTCGATGACATCCGCGTTATGCATGCGCACGCAACCCTTGGAACCGGGAATCCCCAGCGGCACCTCATCGGGCGTCCCGTGGATGTAGATGTAGCGGCGCTGCGTATCGACTGCGCCCAGTCGGTTGGTGCCGACCTCGCTGCCGCACAGCCACAGGATGCGGCTCAGGATCCAGTCCCGCTCCGGATGGCGTTGGCCCAGTGCGGCCGTATAGCGCTCCCCGGTCCAGCGCCGGCCGACAAAGACGGCCCCCACCGGAGCCATCCCGCCGATCAGCGCGCGAATTCGGTGCCAGCCGCGCGGCGTCTGGTAACTGCCCATCTGCTCGCCAGCGCCTCGGGCCGCCGTCGATACCGACCACCGCCGCACGGCCGCATCGCCGGTCATGAGGGTCAGGCTCTGGTTCGCCAGCGCGATATGCAGCCAGGCCGACGTGGGCCGCTCACTCATTGCCGTTCCACCACGGTCCAGTCGCGATAGGGATGGTGCACCAGGGAAATGTTCAGAAAGCGCGGTTCATGGCTCACTTCCCGCCCCACCCAGGGCGGCAGCTCGATCGGGGCATCGGGATGCTCGAGTTCGATTTCGGCCACTACCAGGCCCGCATTGGCGCCGGAAAACTCATCCACCTCCCAGAGTCGGCCGGCATGACGCACATGATGTCGGCGCTTCTCCACCGGCGGTCCAACGCACAGATGTGCAAGCATCTCGCGGGCATCGGTCAGCGGGATGGGATACTCGAACTCGTGGCGCACGATGTCCAGCGTTGCCCCCTTCAGGTTGAGCCAGGCGCGATCGCCGGCGATGCGCACCCGGGTGATCGCGCCGCCTTCGAGGTTGAGATAGCCCTGGATCAGTTCTTCCACGTGCTCGGCCGCCGCACGCCAGGCATCGCCGGTCACCCGGAACTTGCGTTCGATCTCAAGTGCCACGGCCGCCCTCCCGCACGAACAGCGCCACCGACTCGACATGGCCAGTGTGCGGGAACATGTCCATCACCCCCGCCGCCTCGAGCTGAAACCCGTGCAGACGGACCAGATCGCCGGCATCACGTGCCAGAGTGGCCGGATGACAGGACACATAGACCACCCGCCGCGCCCCGGTGGCCGCCACGGCGGCCAGCACCTCGCGCGCGCCCGAGCGCGGCGGATCGAGCAGCACGCCATCGAAGGCATCAGCGCCCCAGGGCGCCGGATCGAGCGCCGCGGTATCGTACAGATTGGCCATCAGGAAGCGGGCATGTGTGAGCCCATGGCGTTCGGCATTGCTCCGCGCCTGAGCCACCAGGTCGGCATCGCCTTCCACCCCCACGACCTCACGCGTACGGCGCGCCATCGGCAACGTGAAATTGCCCAAGCCGCAGAACAGATCCAGTAGTCGGTGATTTGGCGCCGGATCGAGCAACGCCATGGCCTGCGCCACCATGGCCCGGTTCATGGCCTCGTTGACCTGCGTGAAGTCATGGGGCCGGAAGCGCATTTCCAGCACGTCCTGGGGCAAACGGTAGCCCAGCACGTGCTCCGGCGCCCACGCGCCGGGAATGGGCGCCGCGCTGTCCGGACCTTTGGGCTGCAGCCAGAACTGGACTTGATGCGCGATACCGAATGCACGCAATGCCTCGAGATCCGCCGCGTTGGGCGCATCCAGCACGCGCAGCACGAGCACGGTCAGGGTATCGGTGACCGCGACCTCGATCTGAGGCAACCGGTCGGCGATGCTGAGTCCGCCGATGAGCGCCGCCAGCGGTTCCAGTTGCCCACCCACCGTTTCGTCCAGGACTTCGCAGCGCGCGGCTTCGGCAATGAAGGACGAGCGCCGCTCACGAAAGCCGACCAACACGCGGTCCTTGGCGCGCACCCAGCGCACACCCAGCCGGGCCTTGCGGCGATAGCCCCACACCGGTCCGGTCAGTGGCGGCAGCACCCGCTCCGGGCTGACCTGACCGATATGCCGCAGGTTGTCGAGCAGGACCTGTTGCTTGGCGAGGATCTGTGCGGCCGGGTCCATGTGTTGCAGACTGCAGCCGCCACAACGGGCGTAGGCGGCGCAGCGTGGCACCACCCGTTCCGGTGCGGGCGTCAACACGTCGACCACTTCGGCCTCATCGTAGTCACGGGTGCGGCGGTTGACCTGGAAACTCACCGTCTCGCCCGGCAAGGCGCCCTGGATGAACACCCGCTTGCCGTCCAGGCTGGCGATCCCGCGGCCGTCATGGGCCATGGCGGTGACCTCGATGGGATCGGAAACGACCGGCGCAACCCGCCGTACGGCGCGACGTCCACCCATGACGATCAGCCCGCCCAGGCCGCGCGGAAGGACTGCAGATGCGCGCGGCTGTCGTCTTCGAGCAGGGTACGGACACGCGCCTGCTCCGCGTCGTAGTCCGCGCGATCGAGCTGGCCGCGCATGAGCTGGAAGCGCAGATAGACGAGATAGGTATTGAGTACGTCGGTCTCGCAATAGTCGCGGATGCGTCCCCGCTCGCCGGCAAGATAGGCGTCCCACACCAGGCTGCCGGCCATGCCCATCTTGCCCGGCTGACCGAGCAGCAGGGCAATATCCTGCAGCGGTGCGACGGCCCGGCCCTGAAAGCCCGAAAGGACATCCATCAGGTCGATGTGACGCCAGTGAAAGCGGGACAGGTAGTTGTTCCAGCGAAAGCTGTTGTCCTGCTCGCCGACATCCCAGTAACGCGGGGCGGCGATCCCGTGGATCAGCGCGCGATAGTGCAGCACCGGCAGATCGAAGCCCCCGCCGTTCCAGCTCACCAGCGTGGGCGCGAAGCGCTCCAGGCCTTCGAAGAACCGCTCGATGAGCTCGGCCTCGGAGGATTCCGGATCCCCCAGCGACCACAATTTGAGCTGATCCCCCCGGCGCAGGCACACCGAGATGGCCACGATGCGGTGCAAATAATGCGGCAGGAACTCATCGCCGCCGGTCTTCTGGCGGCGCTGATGGAACATGATCCGGGCCACATCCTCGTCGGACAGGCCTTCGGTGTCATACAGCCGCCGTCCGCCGTCGGTATCCGGAACGGTCTCGATGTCGAAAACGAGCAGATTCAAAGCCAGTCCTTGCCGAATGAAACTCAGGCGGGAAATACGCCGGTGGATAGATAGCGGTCGCCGCGGTCGCAAACGATGCCGACGATCGTCGAACCGCGCAGCTCCTGCGCCAGGGTCAGCATGGCGGCGACGCATCCCCCGGAGGAAATGCCGGCGAATATGCCTTCCTGGGCGGCCAGCGCGCGGGTGGTGATTTCCGCCTTGTGCTGGTCCACATCGAGGATGCGATCAACCGCGTCGGGATCGAAGATTCGCGGGAGATACTCGGTCGGCCAACGCCGAATGCCAGGAATCTGGGCGCCCGCCGCGGGCTGGACGCCGACCACACGAATGCGCGGATTCTGTTCTTTCAGATAGCGCGACACACCCATGATGGTCCCCGTCGTGCCCATGGAGCTGACGAAATGGGTTACTCGCCCCTGGGTGTCACGCCAGATCTCGGGACCGGTTGTTTCATAGTGCGCCAGGGGATTGTCCGGATTGGCGAACTGATCGAGGATCTTGCCGCGCCCCTCGGCAACCATGCGCTCGGCCAGGTCGCGCGCGCCCTCCATGCCTGCCTCGGCCGACACCAGAACCACCTCGGCCCCGAACGCCTTCATCGTCGCCACCCGTTCGCTGCTGGCGGTTTCGGGCATGATGAGCACCATACGATAACCGCGAATCGCAGCCGCCATGGCCAAGGCAATGCCGGTATTTCCGCTGGTGGCCTCGATCAGCGTGTCGCCCGGCCGGATCTGCTGGCGCTCCTCGGCGTGACGGATCATGGACAGGGCCGGACGATCCTTGACCGATCCCGCTGGATTGTTGCCTTCCAGCTTGACCAGCAAAGTGTTATCGGTCGCCTGTCCCAGCCGTTGCAGGCGCACCAGCGGTGTGTTGCCAACGAAGGCTTCGATGGTGGGGTATGTCATGGCGTGGATTGTAAGCCATGGGGCGCGACCGCGAAACGATCGTGATCGAACGAAAATGCGGAAGCTCGCGGGGCATCCATCCGGCCGTTGCCTGGCAGCCCTGTACCGGGCGATGCGGGCAATGGCCAAGCTCGCCGGACGTGCCGAACCGAAACGGAATGCGGATTGGTTTGCAGCGGAAGAAGGGGCTGTAGCCACCGGCATGGCAGCCCGTGCTTTTCAGTGCTGCTGCCCGTCTGTCGAGCGCTTCAGATGAGTGGCGTCCCCACGGGGATTCGAACCCCGGTCGCCGCCGTGAAAGGGCGGTGTCCTTGGCCTCTAGACGATGGGGACGTGACACATATCAACTACGATCCCGTGAGCAAGCATAAAACTTGGTGGAGCCAGGCGGGATCGAACCGCCGACCTCTTGCATGCCATGCAAGCGCTCTCCCAGCTGAGCTATGGCCCCGCACTCGGGAAGCCGCAAACTTTACTGTCCGGCGCGGTACCCGTCAAGCCCCCCGACCACCAAATCCGGTCCCGGTGTAATTGTTCTCAATACAGCGCAACAAGGCCAGGCGCATGGCACCTGCATTGGGGTAACGCTTATCGGGGTCTTTTTCCAGTGCCTTATCGACGATATTGCGCAAGCATGCGGGTACACCGCCACGCAATGCCATCAGATCGGGATGTGGCTCATTGGCGATTCGACTCATCAGTGCGGCCACCGTATCCCCGTCGAATGGGCGCCGTCCGCCGATCAGTTCAAACAGGACCACCCCCAGCGAAAACACATCCGAACGACCATCCACGGGACGCCCGGAAAGCTGCTCCGGCGACATGTAGGGCGGCGTCCCCAGAACGGTCCCGGTTCGCGTCTTGCCGCTTGTTCCGATGCGAGCGATCCCGAAATCCGCCACTTTGACCTGACGGCCGGCCTTATCCAGCATGATGTTGCTGGGCTTGATATCACGATGCACCACCCCGTTTCGATGCGCGAAGTCCAACGCCTCGGCCACTTGTGCGCCCATCTCCATGATCCGGTTGATAGGCAGTAGATGGCCCTTGCGGGTGTATCGACGCATGTCATGGCCATCGATGAGCTCCATGGCGATGAAGCCCAGGCCGTGATCTTCCCCAACATCGTAGATGGTCACAATATGGGGATGATTGAGTCTTCCAGCCACTTCCGCTTCATGGAAGAAGCGCTCTTTGACTTGGGTGAGCTCTTCAGCCTCGAATTCCTGCTGCAGATTGAGGGTTTTGATCGCCACGACCCGATTGATACGCGGATCGACACCGCGGTAAACCGCCCCCATCGCGCCCTTGCCGAGCTGATTTTCAACGGTGTAGCGCCCCAAGGTCCTGACCGATTCAAGCGTACCCGCCCGCGCGCCCGTCTTGGGCCCGCGCGCCATCACGTCGATTACCTTGGACGCCGCCCGCGACGACTGCCGCGCCGCGATCCCATCGGGCGGCTTGTCTGGCAGATGCGGGGTCCGGGTGCGACCTCGCGCGTCCGGACGTGCGATCGGTGGGGGGATCGACACTTCGGCCCCGCCGGCCAGAACCATCGCGGGATCGAACCCCGCGGGCTGTTGCCGCGTGCGCCTGTAGGTTCGCCGCATCCACCGCGCCATGCGACGGCGCGGTTCGGCCCACCATGGAAGATCCCCACCGTCATCCGCCAGATAGGCCAGGTCCCGAAGGTGATGCAAAAGACCGTGCACGCCGGTCACACCCGCCCCCAGGAAGAGCAACACGGCAGGAGTCCCCAGCGCCACCCACCAGCGCTGAAAGACCAGCAGATACTCGAAGGCTGCGAGCAGCCCGATGCCGGATCCCACAGCCAGCAACAGGCCCAGCCAGGCGGGGAACAGCGGTAGCAGCAGCACCAGCAGCGCTGCGCCGACCAATGCCGCCCAGCGCCCGTGATTCGCCCAGGGGGGGCGGGTATAGAAATCGAAACTGACCAGCCGTTGCGTCAGGCCGCCCAGCCATTCCGGCTCCGTCAACTTGCCTTCAATGGCCGGACGCGGACGCACTTCCAGTTCCGGCGCCAGCCCGACCAGCACCAGACGCCCTCGAAAGATGCCGGCGGGCGTCGGCGATACGTCGGCCAGGCGGACCCGCTTCCAATTCGCCATGGATCGCTTCATCCGGCCGGGATAGATCCGCATCCCCGGGGTGGTCGCGATGAAACGTGAGCCCAGATAAATCCCTCTGCCGGGCTCGACGCGCAAGGTCCGCGCCGATCCTTCCAGCCAGCGGCTGGCCAAAAGAAGCGGCAAAGCAGCGTGATAATGCCCCTGGTAACCGATCACCAGCGGCAGCGCCCGAATCACGCCGTCGGCGTCCGCGGGCGCGTCCAGATAACCGATGCCCATGGCAGCGCTCGCGACCCGGGCTGCCGGGAACACCGGACGTCTGATCGATTCCGGATCGACCGCCCAGGACGACAGCATCGTGTTCGGCACGGACGTCCCGGGTCGCGTGGGAATGGCATGACGCAACAGCGGGTCGGGCAGAGCCGGTGATTTCGGTAAGGCAACCAACTGGCTGCCGAACTGGAACGACAAATACGTCATCCGGCTATCACGCATCACCTGGGCCAACAGGCTGACGCGATCCAGATCCCGTTGGCCATCGGCCAGCAGACGTTGCATGCGATTGACGCTGGCCCGATCGGCCGCGCTCAGCGCGCTGTCCTCGATGACGCTCCCCAGCGCCGTGAACCATGCCGGCAGGCCAGGATCATGCTCCAGTGGAAGCAGCACCGCGACACCTTGCGCGCCGTCGGCATGGAGCAAGTGAATCAGTCGCGCCAGCTGGGTCTGCAGATCTTCCCGCTGCCCGCCCAAACTCCGGGCATCGATCTCGACCAGCGCCAGACTGATCTCATCGCCGGTGGCGGGCGCCCAGCGCAGCCCGTGGTCATAGAGCGTCCGCTCCAGCTGCTGCAGCGCAGGCACCTGCAGCAATACCGCGACCACGGTGCCCAGCACGGCAGCGATCTGCCATATCCATTGCCCCGCCAGCCAGTCCCTGAAGGAATGCATGATGTTTCCGAGCTGCCTTGATGTCCCGCATCCAGATCGCTGCAGGAATCACACAGCCCCACGCATTTCATGGCGGGGCCTAGCAGTCCCTCAGTCGGGGGCATCTCCGGATGGCCGGCGACTACCTCCGTCTCCAAGGGGACGGGATTCCAGCAGCGGTTTCAGAAGGTCTATCGGCAAGGGAAACACCAGGGTTGAGCTCTTGTCGCCGGCAATCTGGGTGAGCGTCTGCAGATAGCGCAGCTGCATGGCCATCGGGGACTCGGCCAGCACCTGGGCAGCTTCCTGCAGCTTGCGCGAGGCCTGCAGCTCGCCGGCAGCATGGATGACCTTGGCACGTCGGCTGCGTTCGGCCTCGGCCTGCTGCGCAATCGCGCGGATCATGCTCTCGTCGAGATCGATATGCTTGATCTCGACATTGGCCACCTTCACCCCCCAGGTATCGGTCTGTACGTCGAGAATCCGCTGCACATCGGCATTCATCTTGTCGCGCTCAGCGAGCATCTCATCCAGCTCGTGCTGCCCCAGAACCGAGCGCAGCGTGGTCTGGGCCAGTTGACTGGTGGCCTCCAGATAGTTCTCGACCTGGTTGATGGCACGCTCCGGATCCACCACCCGGAAGTACAGAACGGCGTTGACCTTCACGGAGACATTGTCCCGCGAGATCACATCCTGGGATGGCACGTCCATCACCACCGTACGCACATCAACACGCACCATCTGCTGCACGATCGGCACGATGATGACCAGTCCCGGACCCTTGACTCGCCAGAAGCGGCCCAGCGTGAACACCACTGCACGCTCATACTCGCGCAGTACCTTCAATCCCGACAGCACGATCGCCAACAGGATCCCGATCATTACTCCCAACGCCGTGATATTCATGGTTTTACTCCCTGGTTCCATCCAAGATCCTTTGCCATGGGCTCGACCTTCACGATCAAACCCCGGCGCTCCACTACACGCACCGCATCCCCGGCACTCACCGGGCGGTCGCACTGCGCTTGCCAGATTTCGCCCTGCAGCCGGATCGGCCCTCGGCCGTTGACGAAATCCGCGATCGCCTCGCCGCAATCCGTCAGAATCGCTTCGGCACCCGTCGTCACCGCACGGTGCGTCGCGCGCACGGCAAACGCGGCCAACAGCGCAACGCCAACGGCCGAGCCCAGCCCGACCCCAAGGATCAACCCCCAGGCAATCCGGAATTCCGGGATGTCGCGATCGAGCAGCAAAATGGAACCCAACACAAAGGCAATCACCCCGCCGATGCCGAGCGCGCCGAAGCTGGGCATGACCGCTTCGCCAACCAGCAGCACCACGCCGAGCACCAGCAAAGCCATGCCGGCGTAGTTCACCGGCAGCGCCTGAAACGCGAACAAGGCCAGCAACAGACAAATGCCACCGGCCACACCCGCCACGCCGATGCCCGGGTTGTAGAACTCCAGGATCAGACCGTAAACGCCCACGAGCATCAGCAGATAGGCCACGTTGGGATTGGTGATCACCGCCAGCAGACGGGTCCGCCAATCCGGCAGCAGCGGCACCACCTCGCGACCCTGAACGTCCACCGTCGCGAGACCACCGCCCACTGCCACGCGCCGTCCGTCGATCTGTCGCAATAGATCCGGCAGATCGGAAGCCACCACCTCGATGACCCCGGCCGTCATGGCCGCCTGGGCGGACAGACTGGCGGCTTCGCGCACCGCCCGCTCTGCCCAGTCGGCGTTGCGCCCCCGCAGTTCGGCCAAGGCGCGCAGGTAGGCCACGGCGTCATTCTGCGACTTGCGCGCCAGGGTATCGGCCGGCGCCGGCGGCCGCGAGCCATCCGCCGTCGCGCCGTCGGACGGCTCGGGCTTCGCCGGTTCCCCAGGTGGCGTGCCGCCCGGCCCGATCGCGACTGGCGTCGCCGCGCCGAGATTCGTCCCCGGCGCCATGGCAGCCAGATGACAGGCATAGAGAATATAGGTTCCGGCGCTGGCGGCACGGGCGCCCGATGGGGACACGAAACCGACCACGGGAACGCGCGAGGCCAGGATCGCCTGGACGATGTCGCGCATCGAACTGTCGAGCCCGCCGGGCGTATCGATGCGAAGCACCACCAGCGCCGCATCGCCGTGGTCGGCCTGCTCCAGCGCCCGCAGAAGGTAATCGCTGCTCGCGGGTCCGACCGGACCGGTCAGGGCCAGCTCGACTACCCGACCGGACAGGGATGGTTGCTCGGCCGCCCAGCCCGTTGTCGCCAACAGAACCAGCAAGCCGAGGAGCAATATCCGCCGTATTGATGCCCGCACACGTCCTCCCTCGCAGAAAACGCGGCCAGCCGCCGCGCTAGGATTGGCCGTGCCGCAGCGCGGCCTCGATCCGCGCCAGACTCACCGTTCGCCCCAGCAACTGAAGCGTCTGGTCGATGGGTGGCGACACCGCCGTGCCGCTCACTGCGACCCGCAAGGGCTGCGCCACCTGACCCATCTTCCAGCCTCCCGAGGCGGCAACGGTTTCGATCACGCCGTGAATCGCCTCGATCGTCCATTCGGTAAGATCGGTAAGGGCCGCCTGCGCTGCACCCAGCGCGCGACGCCCCTCCTCGCCCAGATGCTTGGCCACCGCCTTCTCATCGTAGGCGACATGCTCGGCAAAGAAAAATCGCGCGCCTTCGGCCATCTCGACCAGTGTCTTGCTGCGCTCGCGCAGCGCCCGCACGACTTCGGCCAAATCCGGCCCCGCGTCAGGATCCACACCCAGCGCCGCCAGATGAGGCTGCAGATGTCCGGCCACATACCCGGGATCCTCGGTTTTCAGATAGTGCTGATTGAGCCACAACAGCTTGTCGGGATTGAAAGTGGACGGCGCCCGGTGCACCGCCGCGAGATCGAACAAGTCGATCATTTCCTGGCGGCTGAAAATTTCCTGGTCCCCATGCGACCAGCCCAGGCGCACCAGATAGTTCAGCAGCGCCTCGGGCAGGTAGCCGTCATCGCGATACTGCAGCACGCTGACGGCGCCATGGCGCTTGGACAGGCGCTGACCGTCGGCGCCCAGGATCATCGGGACATGGGCATAGGCTGGCGGGGTTACACTGATCGCCCGCAACAGATTGATCTGCCTGGGAGTATTATTGATGTGATCGTCGCCGCGAATGACATGGGTGACGCCCATGTCCGCATCGTCGACCACCACCGTGAAGTTATAGGTGGGCGTTCCGTCGGAACGGGCGATGATGAGATCGTCGAGCTCGGCGTTGTCGAAAGCGATGGGCCCGCGCACCAGATCCTCGAACACCACCTGCCCGTCCGTCGGGTTGCGGAAGCGCACCACCGGGCTAACGCCCTCGGGCGGTGGATCCTGACGGTCGCGGCACAAGCCGTCATATCGCGGCTTTTCCTTGGCCACCATCTGCTCGGCCCGCAGCGCATCGAGCCGTTCCCGGCTGCAATAGCACCGATAGGCCGTCCCCTCCGCAAGCATACGTTCAATGATCTGCCTGTAACGATCAAAACGCTGGGTCTGATAATAAGGACCGTCATCGTGCTCGAGGCCGAGCCACGCCATGCCCTCGAGGATGGCCTGGACGTATTCGTCGGTCGAGCGCTCCCGGTCGGTATCCTCCACCCGCAGGATGAATCGCCCGCCTTGGCGGCGCGCGTAGAGCCAGGAAAACAGCGCCGTGCGGGCGCCGCCGATATGCAGATGGCCAGTGGGACTGGGAGCGAAACGGGTAACGACGGTCATGACTAGAGCTGACTCCAGGACGGGCGGGCAGAAGCCGGGCGCAAGGCCGGCGATTCTACCAAACTCCCCGGTCGCGCCTCACATCCAGTCGGTGAGCAGGAACCCTACACTCAGCCGATTGGCGATGAAGTCGTAGTCAATCAATCCGTCGCCGTAGCCGTAGAAATACTGCACATAGCCCCGGACCGGAGAGTGGCCGAGCGGAATGCTCCAGTCCAACTGCAACGCGCCGCGCGGATCGCCCAGATCGAGGTTGTTGCGCAGCATCACGGCATAGTGGTTGCGCCCTGCGGTCCAGAACGTCCACAGTTCCGCCCGGCCCACGTAATCCTCGATATCCGGATTGTCGTCCTCCGATTCATCCTCGGGCAGGCGCCACCAGCCCTTCAGGCCCAGCGCGAAATCGTCCCCGTGATCGAACAGTGCACTGGCAATGATGCGATTCCAGCTGCGTGAGACCGGATCATCGCGGCCATTGGACTGATGATCCAGGCTGACATTCAACAGGCGGCTGTTCAGTCCCAGCGTCTTGAAGTTGGTCTTCCATGAATAAATCAGTTCCGGCTCATAGTTGGTTTCGCGAAACGGCGCCGAAGCCTCACCGTTGTAGGACTGCCAGAACGACTGCTGGGTATAGGCGAACCACAGATCACCGCGCGGATGCAGAAACTCCGGCCACAGCTTGCTCATGAAGCTCAGCTGAAACTTCGCTTCGATCGCATCGTACGGTTCATCCTCGCCGAAGGTTGCCTGAAACGGCTCCACGTTGCGCCGGCCCGCGTAGGAGAGCGGCAGGATGTAGGTGGGCCGATAGGGCGTGATCACGAACGGCCCCCGATCGGTTTGGGCCACCAGCTGCCAGCGTTTGGCCAGAGGAGACGGTGGCTCCTCGGCCGGGGGCGGCGTCACGGCTTTTACCACCGCATCCAAGCTCGATTCAGGGGCGGCCTGCGGCGCGTTCGTCTTCGCGGCGGGTGCCGGATTAGCCTCGATGCGCTGGGTTGGCGTGCGGCCCGTGACCGTGTCATAGCACTGGAGCCGCGCCGCATCGTCGGTCAATACCCGGCAACTGCCCAGTGACGCCGGAATCACCGGCGTATCGGCCGCCGATGCCACATGGAGCCCCATCACGCAGAGACCTGAAACCCACATCGCCGTACGCATGATTCATGCTTCTCTCGAGCAACAGCCACCGCGGAGTTTAGCGGGAGCTGATGGTGAAGTCTTGATCACCGACGTGACGCGTCGAATATTGACGACAGTACAGCTTATCGGCTACTGTCAGCGGCTTGCGTGGGCGGTTAGCTCAGCGGTAGAGCACTGCCTTCACACGGCAGGGGTCACAAGTTCGAATCTTGTACCGCCCACCACTTCCCCCCTCGGATTCTGCCCCACCCGCCGACACTGGCGATGCCCGGGGAATTCACGCCCCGCAAGACCTGATCCGCACGACCCACATCGTTCACTGCGCCCCTTGTCGCGTGGTCTGCTGTCGCGCCAACGCCCAATGGACATGCTCGCGCACCAGTTCGGCAGGATGGTCCAGACGCGCGGCCAAAGCCGCGGCGATAGCCGGATCCGGCGGCGCGTTGCCCATCGCCACAGCCAGGTTGCGCAGCCAGCGGATATGGCCGATGCGGCGCACGGGGGAACCGGCCAGCCGGCTTTCGAACGTGGCCTCGTCCCAGCCGAACAGGTCCACCAGACGCGGCGCGTCCAGTGCGTGGCGCGGCGCGAAGGCTTCCTCGCCGCTGAGCGCGGCATAGCGGTTCCACGGGCAGACCAGCTGGCAGTCATCGCAGCCATAGATGCGGTTGCCCATGAACGGCCGCAAAGACTCCGGAATCGGCCCGTGATGCTCGATGGTGAGATAGCTGATGCAACGCCGCGCATCGAGCCGGTAGGGACCGACGATGGCGCCGGTCGGGCAGATATCGATGCAGGCCCGGCAACTGCCGCAATGCGCGTCAAGCGGCTGATCGACCGGCAGTGGCAAGTCGGTCAGGATCTCGCCCAGGAAAAACCATGAGCCGGCCTGCCGGTCGAGCAGATTGGTGTGCTTGCCGATCCAGCCAAGCCCCGCCTGGCGCGCCAGCGCCTTCTCCAGAATCGGCGCGCTGTCGGTAAACACGCGATAGCCATGCGGGCCGATTGCATCGGCGATGCGCCGGGCCAGCTGTTCGAGGCGCTTGCGCAGCACCTTGTGATAATCCCGGCCCAAGGCGTAGCGCGCCACGTAGCCGAGCGCTGGCACGTTCAGAACGTGATCGGGATATTCGGCCACGGGGCGATAATCCATGCGCACGCAAATGGCGCGCACGCTGCCCGGCACCAGACCCTCGGGATGGCGCCGCAGCCCGGTGTTGCGCGCCATGTAGCCCATTTCGCCATGAAAACCATCGGCAAGCCACGCGTCGAGCCGATCGGCATCGTCGTCGAGATCGAACGCGCTGATGCCGACCTGCTGAAAGCCCAGCTCAACCCCCCAGCGCTTGATCTCCCGCGCGAGTGCAACAGGATCGCGCATCCCGGATGAAGAGCTGGACGCATTGGCGAGCACGGTCATGGCTCGTATTCTAGCTTCCTCACCGCGGTCATTCCCAAGAGGACACCACCTTATGCCTTCTGTCGGCGAGCCAAGCGACGCGGCTCCGCTGTGGGCCTACCGGGCCAGCGAAATGCGTCAGCTGGATGCGCGCCTCATGGCCCGCGAGCATATCGACGATTACACCTTGATGCGCCGGGCCGGCCGCGCCGCGTTTTTCCGGTTGCGCCGGCATTGGCCCCAACGGCGGCGGCTGGGCGTGATTTGCGGACCGGGGAACAACGGCGGCGACGGATATGTGATCGCCGCCCTCGCCCGGGCATGGGGTCTCTCCGTTCGGCTCTGGGCCATGGCGCCGGTGGAATCCCTGCGCGGCGCGGCGCGGCGCGCGGCGCAGGATTTTCTCGCCTCAGACGGACAGATCGAGCCGCTGGACGCTGGCAGCCTGCGCACGGCAGATGTGGACGCCTGGGTGGATGCGCTTTTCGGAACCGGGTTGGCACGCCCCGCAAGCGGCGTGGCGCATGACGTGATCTCAACCCTGAATGCGCACCCGGCCCCGGTACTGGCCATCGACACACCGTCGGGGCTGTGCACCGACACCGGAGTGATGCGGGGCATCGCCGTGCAGGCAGCCATGACCGTGAGCTTCATTGCGCCCAAACCAGGGCTTTACACCGGCGCCGGCCCGGACTGCTGCGGCACGCTCATTCTCGACCGGCTCGGTGCGCCAGACGATCTCGGCGCCGGACTACCCGGCGCCTGTCGGCTGTGGCCCGCTGACACGCCACCGGAGATGCTGCTACCGCCCCGCTCACCGACCGCGCACAAAGGCCAGTTCGGTCACGTGCTCGTCGTCGGAGGCGGCGTGGGCATGGCCGGCGCGGCCAGAATGGCGGCCGAAGCGGCATTGCGGGTGGGTGCGGGTCTGGTCAGCGTCGCAACGGCCCCCGAGCACGCAGCCGCGGCCGGCATCGGACGGCCGGAGCTGATGGTAGCCGGGATCCAGACCGCCGAGGACCTCGCGCCGCTGCTAGCGCGCAGTACGGTGCGTGCGCTGGGACCCGGACTGGGCCGAAGTTCGTGGTCCGAGCAGCTGTTTTCAGCCACTCTCGCAGCGCCCGGCCCGCTGGTGGTGGATGCTGATGGGCTGAACCTACTGGCCGAGTGCCCTTGCTGGCGCGAGAACTGGATTCTCACCCCGCACCCGGCCGAGGCCGCGCGGCTGCTGGGCGTAACGACGGCCGAAATCCAGGCCGACCGCCTGGCCGCCGTGCGGGCACTGACCGATCGCTATGGCGGCGTCGCACTGCTCAAGGGCGCCGGGACGCTCATCGACGACGGGCAGCAAATCGCTCTGTGTGCCGGCGCGAATCCGGGACTTGCCAGCGGCGGGATGGGCGATGTGCTGACCGGACTCGCTGCCGGCCTGCTCGCCCAGGGCCTTGCGCCGGTAGCAGCCGCGCGGGGCGCCGTCCGCCTGCAGCTGCACGCCGGCGCCCATGCGGCGCAGACACTGGGTCATGCTGGCATGCTCGCCAGCGATGTGCTGGATCGCATCGCGCCGCTTCTGGCGCTTCCGGAGATCCGGCCGTGAAGCTGGCCGACCACTATCGGACCAATCTCCCCACGCCCGAGGCCACCGATGCCCTGGCGCACGCCTTTGCCCGCTGTGCCAGTCCACCGCTCGTCGTGCTGCTCGATGGGGATCTTGGCGCGGGCAAGACCAGTTGGGTTCGTTCCGTTCTGCGCTCCTGGGGATGGAGCGGTACCGTACGCAGCCCGACCTATACCCTGCACGAGACCTACGACACTCCCACCGGCTGGCCGGTGCACCATCTGGACCTGTACCGGCTCGGGGCTCCAGACGAACTGGACGAACTCGGACTGGCAGACCTCTGGTCCATCCCCGCCGTCTGGTTCATCGAATGGCCGAGCAACGGTAAAGGACACTTACCACCGGCCGATATTCGGCTGGAGTGGAAACACTGCCCACCCGGTCGCCAGGTTCGCATCAGTGCCCTCAGCAGCGCCGGAGCGGCGCTACTCGATGCGTGGGTCACCTTTATTCAACAACATACTGCACCATGAATCTCGCAAGAGGTTTAGGAAAGCGACCTATCCAAATGAATCTTCTTGATTCTTCCAGGCGTCGGCTCTAACATTTTGTTTCGACTCGCTAGGGGGATCATCATGAAACGCTGGATCGCGCTGATGCTGCTGTGCTGCACCGCCCTCCCGCTATGGGCCGCCTCCGGAACGACTCAGATCGCCCAGATCGAGACCGAACGCGCAGTCACACGTGTTTTCCTGCCCTTGAGCGGCCCCGCTCAGCACACGCTGCTGACCTTGGACAACCCCCCGCGCCTGGTGATCGATCTGAATGGGTCCGGCGTCCCTTCGCGCATGCTCGGTCTGCAGGCACCGGGGAGTATCGTTACGCTGGTCCGCAGTGGTTCACGCGAACGCGGCGCGCTCCGGGTCGTGCTCGATCTGACCGAAAAGCCACGGGATTCGCGTGCCCAACTGGAGAAAAACCAGCGTGGCGAATACCGCTTGGCCGTGGAGCTGCGTCATGCACCGCGCATGATCGCCACCGCACCGGTCCGCGCAGTCAACACGGCTGCGTCGCCAACGCCCGTCGTGACGCAGGAAACCCAGAGCCGTTCACCCGAGAAGATCGCGGTCCCATCCAAACCGCCCGTTACGGTCAAGACCGATCCCCCCATCACTGTCGCGAAAGCAGAAGCCGAGCGCCCACCAGGCGCAACCCCGACCGTCAAGCCCGCCACGCCCACAGCGCGCGCCGAGCCGGTCACGACCCAGCCCCCCGTTCCAGCGAACCCAGCCCCGGCGACGGTACTGAAACGCACCGTCAAGCCAGGACCGATCATCATTGCCGTCGATGCCGGACACGGGGGCAAGGATCCGGGTGCGGTAGGCGGCAGCGGTACACGCGAAAAGGACGTCACGCTTGGAATCGCCCGAGAGCTGGCGCGGCGCATCGATCGGGAACCGGGCATGAAAGCGGTGCTCATCCGGGATGGGGATTATTTTCTCACCTTGCGACAACGCATTCAGAAAGCTCGCAAGCACCAGGCTGATTTATTCGTCTCGGTGCATGCCGACGCGTTCAAGAACACCTCCAGCCGGGGTTCGTCGGTGTATGTCCTGTCCCAACGCGGCGCCACGAGCGAAGCCGCACGCTGGCTGGCCGAACGGGAAAACGCTGCAGATCTGGTCGGCGGGGTCAAGCTGCATGACAAGGACGATGTGCTCGCTCAAGTGCTTTTGGATCTGTCCCAGACGGCCACCATCGACGCCAGTTTCCTGCTCGCCGACCGGGTTCTGGGCGAACTCGGTCGTCTCGGCCCACTGCACAAGGAAGCTGTCCAGCAGGCGGGGTTTCTGGTACTCAAGTCGCCGGACATTCCGTCGATCCTCGTGGAAACCGCGTTCATCACCAATCCACATGAAGAGCGCCGCCTGAAAGATCCTTCCCATCAGCGGCGCATCGCATCGGCGATTTTTAGCGGGCTGCGGGCATATGCCCTGGAGCGCATGCCGGATACCCGTTTCGCCAGCATGGCCCAGGCCCAGGAATCCGAGCTGTCACTGGCGGGCGATCCGGCACTGAGTCCATGAGTCGTGCACCACGCATCGTGCTGGTGGGCACCTCCCATCCGGGCAACATCGGCGCCACGGCTCGAGCCATGAAAACCATGGGGCTCAGCGAACTGCATCTGGTGGCTCCGGAGCGTTTTCCCGACCCCCAGGCGGTCGCCATGGCCGCCGGGGCCGAAGACCTGCTCGAACAGGCCTGCATCCACCCGACACTGCCAGCGGCGCTCGCCGGCTGTCACTGGGTGGCCGGACTCAGTGCGCGACCCCGCTCGCTCTCGGGTCCGTCTCTGACAGCGCGCCAAGCGGCGCAGCATCTGACGCATCTCGGCGAACAGACCAACGCGGCACTGGTGTTCGGACGCGAACGGACCGGGTTGACCAATGAAGAATTGGACCTGTGCCATGTGCGGGTGAACATCCCATCCAATCCGGAATACGGCTCGCTCAACCTTGCCGCAGCAGTTCAGGTCGTGGCCTATGAATGGCGCATGGCGATGCTTGACGGCCCGGCCAGCCCGGTCGAAGCACCCGATACACCAGGCACACCGGCCAGCAGCGCAGCCTTGGAAAACTTCCACGCGCATCTGGAAGAGGTACTGGCCGAGATCGGTTTTCTCGACCGGGGCAATCCCCGCCAGTTGATGCGGCGACTTCGGCGGCTGTCCAACCGGGCGCAACCGGAAGTCGAGGAAATCAATATCCTGCGCGGGATTCTGAGCGCTATCCAGGGCGGCCGCACCCGCCGCCCCGGTGGCGCATCGGACCGCAACGTATAATGATCCGCACAGGAGGCGTTGCGCCTCCGCCAGTAATCGGAACCGAATCATGTGGGAACGCCTGCGGGAAGACATTCAATGCGTCTTCGAGCGCGATCCGGCAGCGCGCAGTATCCGCGAGGTGCTGACCGCCTACCCCGGACTCCACGCCATCTGGCTGCATCGAGCGAGCCATGCCCTGTGGCGGCGCGGCCTGCTCTGGCCGGCACGACTGTTGTCGCACGTGGGGCGCTGGCTGACCGGCATCGAGATCCATCCGGGCGCCCGATTGGGGCGACGCTTTTTCATCGATCACGGCATGGGCGTCGTGATCGGCGAAACCGCCGAAGTCGCCGATGACTGCACGCTCTATCACGGGGTGACCCTGGGCGGCACCAGCTGGGCGGGCGGGAAGCGACACCCCAGCCTGGAACAGGGCGTCGTCGTGGGTGCCGGCGCCAAGATCCTGGGGCCGATCCGGATCGGTGCGAACGCCCGCGTGGGCTCCAATGCCGTGGTCGTTCGCGACGTGCCGCCGGATGCGACCGTAGTCGGCATTCCGGCACGGGTCGTGCGCGAGACTACCCGTCCCGCCCCGGATGCCAAACGCCAGGCCATTGCGGAGCGCATGGGCTTCGATGCCTACGGGCTCACCCGCGAGATGCCTGACCCGGTGGCTCATGCCATCAACGGCATGCTCGATCACATCCATGCCATGGACGAATGCCTACAGACCCTGGGCGAGCGGCTGCACCGCCTCGAAGGTGAAACCGGCGAACCGCTCCCGGCGCCGCCACCGTGCGACGTCATTCCCATGGAAGAATCCGCCCAAGCGCGCCCTGAACCTCCCGGGAACGCAGCACATTCCAGGTCGGGACCATGAGCGAACCGGTCTATCTGGACCACGCCGCAACCACGCCCACCGATCCCCGGGTGATCGCCGCGATGACCGCCGTACTCGGTCCCACGCACGGTCATGGCAATCCTTCCGCCATCCAGCATCCCTACGGCCAGCACGCCGCCGCCGCTGTGGAGGCGGCTCGTGCCCAGGTCGCCCGGCTGATCGGCGCCACCCCGCGCGAGATCGTGTTCACCAGCGGGGCCACCGAGGCGAACAACCTCGCCATCAAAGGCGCCTGCGCGTTCTATGCGGCCCGCGGCCGACATCTCGTCACCGCCCTGACCGAGCACCCCGCGGTACTGGAGCCGGTCGGGTCGCTGGAAGCACAGGGCTGGCACGTCACCCGCTTGCAGCCTGCTGCTGACGGGCGCATCCATCCGGACCAGCTGGCCGCCGCGCTGCGGCCGGATACCGTGCTGGTGTCCCTCATGCAGGTCAACAACGAAACCGGCATCATCCACGATATCGCGGCGCTGGGCGCCATGTGCCGTGAACGCAACGTCCGGTTCCATGTCGATGCCGCGCAGAGCGCCGGCCGACTGGCCATCGACGTGGAGACGCTGGCGGTGGATTATCTGTCGCTGTCTGCACACAAGTTCTACGGCCCACAGGGTATCGGTGCGCTGTTCGTACGCGATCGACCGCGCGCCGGACTTGTCGCACAGATGCACGGCGGTGGTCAGGAGCGCGAACGCCGTGCCGGAACGCTGGCGGTCCACCAGATCGTCGGCATGGGCGCAGCCGCCGACATCGTCATGCAGGAGCGCGAGACCGAACAGGCCCGTCTTACCGATCTCGTTGCCCGGCTCGAAACAGCTCTCGCCGATGTGCCGGATCTGGTCTGGATCGGCTCGGACACGCCCCGCGTACCGGGCATTCGCAATGTCGTCATCCGGGGCGCGGCGCGCGCAAGCCTGCTTGCCAGCCTGTGGGACACGGTTTCAGCGTCCGCCGGCTCGGCCTGCAGCGCCGCCGAGGGCGAACCGTCCGCCGTGCTGCAGTCCCTTGGACTGGACCCGGTGACCGCACAGGGTGCACTGCGCCTCTCCCCTGGCCGTTGGACCCGCGAAGCCGATATCGATCGGGCCGCTGCGGCCCTGCGCCGGGCGATCATTCGCCTGCAACGGGTCGCCGCCGGAGAACCGGTCGACCAGTTGCCCGGCCCCACCACCCTGCCCCCCGCCTACAGCCCAGCCGTATGTGACTGGTTCGCGCGATTGCCTCGAACCGGCCACCTGAGGCCGGCACCAGGGGTCGTTCAAGGAGAAGCCGGCACGCCACAGCACGGTGCTTGGGTGCGCTGGAATCTGGCCATCGATGGGCGTCGCATCGAACAGGCCCGCTTCAGCGCCTGGGGCTGTCCCGCCACACTCGCCGCAGCCGCCTGGTGCGCCGATTGGCTGGAAGGGCGTGATCAGACTGCGGCGGCAAATCTGACCGGCGCCGCGATGGCCGAGGCGCTGGCCCTCACAGGCGCCCAGCGCGGCGTGACCCTTACCGTCGAAGACGCCCTGAAGCGGGCCCTCGCCCACTCGCCCGAACAGCAGGCGCCCGCCGCGCCGAGCACCGCATGTCCGAGCTGAACGACCCCCGGGTTTTCATGGCCGCCGAGCGCACGCTGCTGGCCTGGAACCGAACCAGTCTGACGCTCATGGCCTTCGGCTTCGCCGTGGAGCGCTTCGGGCTGTTCGCTCACATGCTGTTCTCCCCGCCCGGCGCACCTATCCCTCGCGGCGGTTCGTTCTGGGTCGGCCTCGCCTTCATCGCTCTGGGCGTCTTCGCGGCCCTCGGCTCGGTATTCCAATACCATCGCGCGCTGAAAACCCTGCGACCGGTCGAGATTCCACCCGGTTACGCCGTTCATTTCGGCTCTCTGCTCGCGCTGGCCGTCGCGCTGCTGGGTCTGGGCCTGATGATTCACCTCGGGCTGCAATCGACGCTGATGCCCCATGCCGCCGCCGGATTGCCGGCACGCTGAGCGGGCGCGCACGGGCCCGCTCAAGCCACAGCGGTTCGCCTATTCTCATACCGTATTCCCCGCACCCGCGGGGATAAAGACGCGCCGCTTTTTCGGGCAACCGCGTGATGAAAGCGCGTCGGGTTGCGACTCACTCCGCGATCTGGGCGTCGCGCAGGCGACGGATTTCGTCGCGAACCTTGGCGGCCTGCTCGAATTCCAGATCACGCGCATGGCGCTGCATGCGGGCTTCGAGTTCGCGGACCTTCTTGTCCATGGCCGCGGGATCGGTGAGCAGGCGTCGATCCTCGGGCCGCAGGCGCCGGCTCTTGTCCTGCAGCTTGCGGCCGGGAATGGCGCGGCCGGTCTCGAGAATGTCCTCGACGCGCTTGCGGATGCCCTGCGGGGTGATGCCGTGTTCGGCGTTGAAGGTTTCCTGCTTTTGGCGGCGCCGATCGGTCTCGTCGATGGCCCGACGCATGGAGTCGGTCACATAGTCGGCGTAGAGAATCGCGCGGCCGTTGAGATTGCGAGCGGCGCGACCGATGGTCTGGATCAGCGAGCGCTCGGAGCGCAGAAAGCCTTCCTTGTCGGCGTCGAGCACGGCCACCAGCGACACCTCGGGCATGTCCAGGCCTTCGCGCAACAGGTTGATGCCGACCAGCACGTCAAACTCGCCCAGCCGCAGGCCACGCACCAGCTCGACGCGCTCGACAGCGTCGATGTCCGAATGCATGTAGCGCACGCGGACGTTGTGCTCAGCCAGAAAGTCGGTGAGGTCCTCGGCCATGCGTTTGGTGAGCGTGGTGATGAGCACGCGTTCACCGGCCTCGGCGCGGATGCGGATTTCCCCCAGAACATCGTCGACCTGGGTGCGCGCGGGGCGCACTTCCACCTGCGGATCGACGAGCCCGGTCGGGCGGACCACCTGTTCGATCACGGCGTCATTGTGCGAGAGCTCATAGGGTCCGGGCGTGGCGGAGACGAAGATCGTCTGCGGCGCGAGGCGTTCGAACTCTTCGAAGCGGAGCGGCCGGTTATCCAGCGCCGAAGGCAGCCGAAAGCCATACTCGACCAGGTTTTCCTTGCGCGATCGGTCACCCTTGTACATGGCACCCAGCTGGGGAATGGTGACATGACTTTCATCGATCACCAGCAATGCGTCGGGCGGCAGGTAATCGAACAGGGTCGGTGGCGGTTCGCCTGGCTGGCGGCCGGACAGATAGCGCGAGTAGTTCTCGATCCCCGAGCAATAGCCGAGCTCGGCGATCATCTCCAGGTCGAACTGAGTGCGCTGCTCCAGCCGTTGGGCTTCGAGCAGGCGATTTTGCGCGCGCAGGCTTTCGAGCCGCTGCTTGAGATCGATGCGAATCTGTTCGACGGCGGCGAGCAGCGTTTCGCGTGGCGTGACGTAGTGGGTCTTGGGATAGATGGTATAGCGCGACAACGGACGGCCCAGCTCGCCGGTGAGCGGATCGAAGCTGCGGATCGATTCGATTTCATCGTCGAACAGCTCGACGCGCACCGCTTCCTGCTCCGATTCGGCGGGGAAGATGTCGATGACATCCCCGCGCACGCGGTAAGTGCCCCGCCCCAGTTCGATTTCGTTGCGGGTGTACTGCAGTTCCGCGAGACGGCGCAGCAACACGCGCTGATCGATGCGATCGCCCGGCAGCAGATGCAGCACCATGCTGAAGTACGCTTCGGGATCACCCAAGCCATAAATCGCCGAAACACTGGCGACGACGATGGCGTCGCGTCGCTCCAACATGGCCTTGGTGGCCGACAGACGCATCTGCTCGATGTGTTCGTTGATCGAGGCATCCTTTTCGATATAGGTGTCGGTCGAGGCGACATAGGCCTCGGGCTGGTAGTAGTCGTAGTAGGAAACGAAGTACTCCACCGCGTTACGCGGGAAAAAGCCTTTCATCTCGCCATAGAGCTGGGCGGCGAGCGTCTTGTTCGGCGCCAGGATCAGGGCGGGACGCTGCAGTTTGGCGATGACATGCGCGATGCTGAAGGTCTTGCCCGAACCGGTCACCCCCAGCAGGATCTGTCGGGCCAAGCCATCCTCGAGCCCTTCCACCAGACGCGCGATGGCGTCCGGCTGGTCGCCGGCGGGGGCGTAATCGGCATGTACTTCGAATCGGTTGGTCATTGCGATGGTCCAGAGCGGTGGTTATGATGAGCGGTTATTTGGCAGCCGCATCGAGAGGACATTATCTTGGGCATTCGTTTGTCTCAGCGCGTTCAACGCATCAAGCCCTCCCCCACCCTTGCGGTCACCGCTCGCGCGGCGGCGCTCAAAGCCAGCGGCAAGGACGTGATCGGCCTCGGCGCCGGGGAGCCGGATTTTGATACGCCCGAACACATCAAGACCGCAGCGGCCGAGGCAATCGCGCGCGGTTTTACCAAGTATACGGCGGTCGACGGCACGACCGGGCTGAAGCAGGCAATCATCGAGAAATTCGAGCGCGACAATCACTTGCGCTACACGCCCAAGCAGCTTCTGGTCTCCTGCGGCGCCAAGCAGAGCTTTTTCAACCTGTGCCTCGCCCTGCTCGATGCCGGCGACGAAGTCATCATCCCCGCACCCTATTGGGTCTCGTATCCGGACATGGTGCTGATCGCCGATGCTACGCCAGTCATCGTCCCAACCACGATGGATGCCGGCTTCAAGATCACCGCGGCGCAACTCGAAGCAGCGATCACCCCGCGTACCCGGCTCCTGGTCCTCAACAGCCCGTCCAACCCGACCGGCAAGGCCTACAGCCGCGCTGAACTCGAGGCCCTGGGGGACGTGCTGCGTCGCCACCCCGATGTCCTCATCGCCAGCGACGACATCTATGAAGTCATCCTGTGGACCGGTGAGCCGTTCGTCAACATCGCCATGGCTTGCCCGGATCTGGTGGAGCGGACCGTGGTCATCAACGGGGTGTCCAAGAGCCATGCCATGACGGGTTGGCGCATCGGCTACGCGGCCGGGCCGCAGGCGCTGATCCAGGCCATGACCAAGGTTCAATCCCAGAGCACATCCAATCCCACGTCCATTTCGCAGGTTGCGGCGGAAGCAGCGCTGCAGGGCGATCAGTCCTGCGTGACCGAGATGGTCAAGGCCTTCCGCCAGCGTCACGACGCGGTGGTGGCTCGCCTCAATGCGTTGCCCGGCGTGCGCTGTCTGCCGTCCGACGGAACGTTCTATGCCTTCCCGGACTTCTCCGAGGTGTTGCAACGGCGCGACGATCTGGCCGACGACATCGCACTCGGCGAATTCCTGCTCAACGAAGCCCTGGTCGCCCTGGTCCCCGGCTCAGCCTTCGGCAGCCCCGGTCATATGCGCCTGTCCTACGCGACCAGCCAGACGTTGCTGGACAAGGCGCTGGACCGGCTCGCACAAGCGCTCGGCTAAGTCTAACCGGCCCCGATCTGCCTTGACGCGGACCGGGGCGTCGGCTAGGATTTACGGCTTGTTGTTCCCCGGTAGCTCAGTCGGTAGAGCAGGTGACTGTTAATCACCGGGTCGGCGGTTCGAGCCCGTCCCGGGGAGCCAATTTCAAATGAATCGCGGCGGCACCGCTCCGCCGTTATTCCCCGCGGCCCCCTGCGCCTGAAAAGGCGTTGCATGTCTCGCCTCTGCTCCTTGGCACCGCGCGTCATAACGCATCGCGCGACACAGATACCCCCCGTCTGCTCTCGTTCAGGCTGGTGATCTTTATCCCACGCGATGAAGCCCGAAGCACTTCGGAGCCCACCGGATGCCTGTATGGTGATCTGGCTCGTCAGAATGCCGGCCTGTTCTTGACTTAAGCCTGGTCCCGATTGAGTCATCGAGGCATCGCTCAATATGACCGCCTTGGTAACCTACGCCCCGCTCGCGCCGTGCCAACAAACCGGCGGAAGCCGACCGATCGTCCCCGCAATACGGAACCTTGCCACGAACCCTCGGTCACAAAGTGCGTCACTTTGTCCAGAGGAGTGTCGCTATGCCCGCGAAATCAAAGGCACAGCAAAAGGCAGCCGGCGCCGCTTTGGCCGCAAAGCGCGGCGAGACATCCAAGACGCAGCTCCAAGGGCCAGCGCGCCAGATGTACGAGTCGATGAGCGAGCGCCAACTTGAAGAGCTGGCGTCCACCCCGCGCCAAGACAAGCCCGAGCACAAATCAAGCTGACAGCAGACCAGGGGTGTCCAACTATGCCCCCGCGATCCTTTCCCATCGTCTGACGGGGCTGTTAACACACCGCAACCCCCAGAGATCTCCGTCTCAGCGCCCATGGCTGGTACCATGGGCGCGTCTCAGAGCCGATCAGCCGGCCAACCGTTGGTGCGGGTCCTGACGAACCAGCTCGGTGCCCGCCTCCCAATGATAGGTTGCCGAGACCATCCCAGACGGCGAGCCCTCGGCATTGATGGCTTCGCGGTACTCGAGCGAGGAAGCCCCTTCCTCAGATTCCGGCACGAAGCGCGTACCGTTCTTGCGCAGCGACACTTCATCGGCCAGGACACGGCGCACATACTCGCGCTGGCTTTCGTAACGGATCCCCGGCGGCAGGATGCCGTCGCCCAGCACCTCGGCCGGATCACGCCGCTCGACATCCTGGAACAGCTGCCGCGCCAGTTGCAGGTGACCCAGTTCGTAATCGAGGAACCGCTCCCACAGTGCCTTCAGCCGGGGATTGGACTCCTGCTGAGCGCAGGCCGCGTAGTTCCACACCTCATTGGCCTCGCAGATCAGCAGCTTTTCCAGCAGCGATTCCTCGGGATTGAGCATGCAGCCGTAATGCGTGATGTGCTGGGACTCGACCGAGGCGATCTCCGCATAGAGCTGCCGCGCCACCGGATCGGCGAAGGTGGGGCCGAAGTGCATGTAGTAGTCGTGCGTCTGGTATTCACCGGACACCAAGGTCAGGGCGTGAAGCTTGGTGGCGAGCGCCGCATCGCGGGCATAGGGCTCCGTCAGCTCGTGCTCGGGCGCGCGATGATGCACCAGCGTGGGCCGCCCCGGGATGATGTCCGTGTAGCCCTGCGTGATGTTGTTCGCGTCCTTGCCCTCCAGCCGATCCAGCAAAGCGGCGTAGCGATACAGATGGTCGAAATCCTCGAGCAGTGCATACCGATAGCTTTGCGACTGATAATCGTCCTGCTCGAGCTGGGCAATGGAGGCGGTCACCTCGATGGCGACCTGTTCGTAGGCGATGGTGGTCTCGAGCGGCGAATGGTCCGGGCCCAGCAACCAGTTGATGCAGGTTTCCTGATGCTGCTCGGCGCGCATCAACTGCGCCAGTTTCTCGCGCAGGGGAAGATTCATCCGCAGTGCGGTCTGCTTGGTGCGGATCGAATCTGATTCGATGCCGTTCATCAGCACGACGCGAACGCGGGTGAACGCGTCGTCATCGAGTTTACTGATCGGTTTGCCGACCATGTCCCTCCACGTGAATCGCTGCCGATCAAGCGTGGCGCCTTTATCTTGCAACAGATTGATGGTCATACGATTTAACCCTCCGTGATCGATGCTCAGACCGCGACTGTTCCGGCCTCGCCGGAAAGCAAATGGGCCAACCAGCTACGGATGATGTCGACATGCGCTTGCTCCTCTTCGAGCGCGCCATGAAACAAGGTCGCCAGATCCGGCTGACCCACGTCCCGCGCCAACAGTTCAAGAAGGTCCCAGCCGGCCTGATCGGTAAGCTCAGCGCTCAGGATGGCCGTCAACGCCTGGGCGAGTGTCGTCCGCGGATCGGTAACGACCTGCAGGATGCCGCCGGTCGCTGTACCTGCCACGTCGGCACAGGGTGTCATGGCCGTCGGATCACCGCCCATGCGCTTCATGCAGTCGCAGAGCATTTGGAAATGGGCGAGTTCCTCGTTCCGGATCCGCACCAAACTCTCCAGAGGATCCTCTTGGAGCACATCGACGAGTACGGCCGCACCCGGCGAGCTTTTGAGCGCCTCTGCGGCCGTCGGCAGCACCTCATTTCCGGTTTCCCGCGCCGCTTGGTACTTGATGATCAACGCATCATAGAGCCGCGTCCCGGACCGTTCGAAGGCTAACCGCTCGCCCAGCTTATCGATGAAGACGGCCGGAGCGCCGCCTTCCAGTACAGCCATGCCAGCCTTCACCACGCCCTTCAGCGAGAGCGGTGGCGGAACCGAGCCGATGGACTCCGCGTCCCTTGCATCGGCCAGCCGTTGCATGTCCATTTCAGGCGTAAGTATCAAACGCTCCGGGCTCGCCTTGTCTGCGGCTGATGCCATCGTATGGGTATCGCGGGGCGACATGTCAGCCCCGGTACGATTCAGGCCAAAAGTGGTAGCTTGCATAGAATGACCTCTCCTGATGTCGATTCGACCATCTAAAAAAGCGATAACGACACGCGCATGAGCGAGTACGGCTTCGTCACTGGGCTCAGGAATTGCCGGCGCGCCGTTGCCCGCCCTTGCTCACGATTTGGCATCGACGGCCCATATCCATCCCGGCACATACCGAGTTGTGAGCTTCTTCGTCAGAGCATTTGCGATCGATTGTCATTGCCCGTACCTCCTTGGTTCTTAAGGCTGGCCTCAGTCGCGCAGCCGATGACAAGACGCATCAATCCAAAACGGCACGCCTCAGCTTCCGTGTACGCGAATTCAGCCAACGGAATCCGCCACCACACCCGTGAATCCTGAACGTGGATCGATTCCAGCGCCAAAAGCTACTCCGGTGTTGGTTGCGCTCCGAGCCATAGCATTCCTCCGCTTCCAGCCATCCGAAGTCGCTTCTTTAAGCGCGGATCCAATCACCGATGTTTCACAGGCGATCCTGCGGCGCCTCCCAAATAAATTATCCGATCAGTTCGCTCTCATCCTTTCAGCATTATCGATTTTTTGATGATGCTGCTTGATGATCGGCAAATTCCGCTCTGCAAACTTCCTGAGTTCAGGATGGGTGTCCTTGGCGTCCAGGAAGCGCTCGAACTCGTCTATGGTGTCCTCATGAGCGTCTTCTTGCATCGTCAAATATGTCTTGTCGAATTTATCCTCAGAAGCCTTCTTTAGTTCCCGGATCTTATCCGCATGCTCCTCATCCAGGGTCATGCTAAATCGAAATCGAAGCTTTTCTTTAATCAGAATGTTCTTCAGCTCCTCCGACGATGCTTTGTGATCCCGAATCATTCGTTCTGCGATACGTATTACTTCCGGATTCTTCGATCTATCGAATACAACTTCAGCCGCCTCGATCTCAAAGAGACTTGACATGGACACATTCTTGATGAAGCGTTCCGAGGCGTCTTGGGCGTCGCCATTTTCAGACGCTTGCACTGTAAGGGCAATTCCAAATCCAACGATCAGTAGCAAAAGATACTTGCTTATATATTTCGTCATGAAAACCTCCAAAGAGATGACGACTAATGCATGCTATGCGTCGATAACGGCTCTCCACTTCACGCTCCATAAGGACCATCCCCTGTAGGATGAAGTTCCGTTCTGCCTTGCACGAAGGGCGTCATGAGATTACCCAGAGGCGCTGCGGATCAGGCATTCAAACGGGCGCTCCGGCTCGCGCCTGGCAAAGCCAATAAGGACATTTCTTATCTTTTTTCATTGGCTTGGAAACTAACTCTCAAATAGAACCTGAGATGCACGCCAGAGAACATGATTCTTTTATTACACCCCCCTCGCCGTCCGTACCCGATTCTTCGGTGAGTCCATACCGTTTCGGCGAGTCTCGATTCAAGTTTCGGAACTATCGGCAGGATGCCGTTGTCTGTTCGAAACAGCCCGCCTGGACGTGGATCGACGGTCCACGGACGATGAGAGTTCAGGTGAGCAAACTTAAGCGGTCAAGTCACGAGTTTCTTATCCGTATAAGGAGAACCGACATGACATCTTCCATGGATCCCACCAAGCGTGGACACCAAGGCGAATTTCCGGAGCAAGCCCAGGCGCAACCGGCAAAGACCGACGAGACCATACCTAGACCGGATCATGGCGAGGAAAGTTATGTCGGGTCCGGAAAGCTGACCGGTCGACGCGCCCTCATTACGGGTGGTGATTCAGGTATTGGACGCGCGGTTGCAATCGCTTTTGCGCGTGAAGGAGCAGATATCGCGATTTCCTATATGCCCGAAGAACAGAAAGATGCCGAGAATACTCAAGACTGGGTAACGCGAGAAAGCCGCCGTTGCCTGCTCCTGCCCGGCGATGTTCGTGAAGAACGCTATTGCACAGAAGCCGTACAAAAAGCTCTCGATGTTCTAGGTGGCCTGGATATCCTGGTCTTGAATGCCGGCTACCAGAAAAATCGGGACGGCCTGGAGAATCTCGAGACATCAGAAATGGACCGGACATTCAAGACCAATCTGTATGGAATGCTGTGGGTAGCGCGTACTGTCCTCCCTCATCTGAAAGCCGGCGCCAGCATCATCACCACCGCATCCATTCAAGCGTCATCCCCCACACCAGACCTGCTCGATTACGCGATGACCAAGGCCGCACAGGTCGCATTTACCCAAGCCTTGGCTCAGGAGTTGACGCCGCGTGGCATACGGGTCAACGCCGTTGCACCCGGCCCGATCTGGACGCCGCTCATTCCCGGGACCGAGTGGGACACAAAGCTGCAGACCTTCGGTCAGAGCACGCCAATGGGCCGCGCAGGCCAGCCGGCCGAACTGGCTAGCGCCTATGTGTTCCTCGCGGGGGCGGAGGCTTCCTACATATCCGGCGCCGTTATTCCCGTCACGGGCGGAAGGGCCTTTTAGGTGATCTCGGGAACATGAGAACGGGCCTCGGCCAGGCATTGATGGGCTCACCACAACCAGCGAAGCGTGCTTGCCCGTTCTGGATGCACGACTCTCGTTTGCGCAGGCTCGGTTCGAGCAATGATCCACGGTTAATGGATTCGATCGTCGAGAACATGTCACTGCCCGAGCGCTCACACCGTGAAAGGGGCCGCGGACAGACGTCAGCGTCCCCCATCCGGTTCACAGCGGCCAGCGTTCGCATTGTCGTGCGTCGGCGGCTTCCATGAACGCTTGCATTGCCGGCTGTCTCCACTTCAGGCACATGAGAGACAACCAAAGCGAATGTGCATCGAATTCCTTCCGGAGAGTCAGATCGCTCGTCTGGATGGACCGCCGAGGAACGAGCGCTTGCGATCAAAGCCCACTAGCACATTTCACAGCATCGTCCCCTGATACCGGACGTCGATATCACCGTCCGCAGCGTTCCTCGCGGTCCCTTCCAAGAGGCGCCTTGAAAATACATCCTAAGATCTGGAATTATAGAAATATGAACGAGACCGATGCCCTGCACGCGCTTGGCGCCTTAGCTCATGGCACACGCCTTGGTATTTTCCGCCTGCTGATTCAGGAAAGCCCGGACGGGTTGCCCGCCGGCATGATCGCAGAACGCCTGAACGTATTGCAGAATACGCTTTCGGCTCATCTGCGCATCCTCGAGCAAGCGCGTCTGATCAAGGGTACGCGGATGGGCCGCAGTATCCGCTACACGGCAGATCATGCCGCCATGCAGGCCCTGCTGACTTATCTGCTGGCAGATTGCTGCCAAGGCGACCTCGCGATCTGCGCCCCGCTGATGGACGTCTTGAGCTGCCCGGCTGGCGCCGATTGAACATCCTTGCATACCGCAGGGGGTATCCCACGGGGCCGACCGCGTTCCTTCTCCTCGTCCCCACACCAGGACCCGATGCGTCGCGTCTTGTCCTGAACCATGTCGCCATCGAGGCCCGGCGAACGAGTGTGCTTGCGGCTTCCTCGCCTCCGTAGGTCCAATGCGTCCCCCTGACGCCCTCGTGAGGGCAGCGAGTGTTATCCACTCACTTCGCAACACTTGACCGCTGGGATCTCTGCGGGGCCGATACCAATCAGGCTGTCGGTGAGCCGCTGTCCATCAACTGGGCAGGCTCAATGCAGCCAACGCCAACGGAAAAACCGCGCCTCCACTCATTACCCGCTGAAGCGGCGTAGTGGCCGATCGGCGGCATCCGTCCCCTACCGTCCCCGATCTCTAAAACCTGCCAAGGTGGCGCTGCAACGCAGCACGCCTATCGTATCTGCCCTCGGCTATATCACTTTCAGTTCCTTCAGGCGGGCCACGTCAGCCGTCGAGAATCCCCAGTCGACCAGCGCCTCGTCATTGTGCTGTCCAGCCTTGGGCGGCTCGGACGGCAACTCGGGCACCGTGCGGCTGAAACGCGGCGCCGGCGCCGGTTGCACCACCCCATCGCGGGTGATGAAGGTCTGGCGGGCGGTGTTGTGCGGGTGATTCGGTGCCTCTTCCATGCTCAGCACCGGCCCGAAACAGACATCAGTGCCTTCCATGATCTCGGTCCATTCATCGCGGGTCTTGGTCAGGAATACCGCCTGCAACTTGGCCTTGAGCGCCGGCCACTGGCGCTGGTTCATCTGGTTGCGGAACTCCGGATCGTCCTTGAGCCCTGTCTTTTCCAGCAGCAAGGTATAGAACTGCGGCTCGATGGAACCGATGGCCACGTGACGGCCGTCCTTGCAGGTGTAGGTATCATAGAAATGAGCGGCTCCGTCGAGCAGGTTGCTTTCGGGGCTGTCCTTCCACATGCCGGCGGCCTTGAAGCCGTACATCATGGTCATCAGCAGCGCAGCGCCGTCGGTCATGGCGGTGTCGATCACTTGGCCCTTGCCGGAGCGGCCGCGCTCCAGAAGGGCGCAGACGATGCCGTAGGCCTGCAACAGGCCGCCGCCGCCGAAATCGCCGACGAGGTTGATCGGCGGCACAGGGCGTTCGCCCGCCCGGCCGATGGCGTGCAGCGCGCCGCTAATGGCGATGTAGTTCATGTCGTGCCCGGCCGCATGGGCCAGGGGTCCGTACTGCCCCCAGCCCGTCATGCGCGCATAGACCAGACGCGGATTGCGCGCCAGACACACCTCGGGGCCCAATCCCAGCCGCTCCATGACACCCGGACGGTAACCTTCCATCAGCACATCGGCTTGCTCGGTCAGACGCAGGACCGCCTCGACCCCTTCGGGTTTCTTGAGGTCCACCGTGACCGAACGCCGGCCGCGGCCGAGCACGTCGAACTTGCCGGAAAGGCCCGGAATGTTTTTCTTGTCGACACGCAGGATCTCCGCGCCCATGTCTGCCAGCATCATGCCGCAGAACGGACCGGGTCCGATGCCCGCGATTTCCAGCACCTTGATTCCTTCCAATGGTCCCATGTGTTGCCTCCCTGGCAAATGTACGCTCGAAAGGTCCAAGCATAGCCGATCAGCCCGGCCCGTGAAGTCGACGGGGGTCCCCACGCGCGGACGCGGATTCTTGATGCAGATCAAGGCCTCTTGAATCTGATCGTTTCAGATTGAACAAACCCGTTTCCGGCCCTTCGAAAAGCTGCCGGAGCTTCCGGCAAGCGCTTGCATCCTTGACACCATTGGAGGCATGACATGACCGAAGTCGAAAAAAACCCCGAATCCAGCAGTCCCGCAACACCCCAAGCCCAGCCCGCCATCCCGCCGGCGCCTTCGACACGGTGGCTGCATCCGTGGCGGGAAATGGAACGGGAATTCGAACGGTTCTTCAACCGCCCGCTTTCCATGACGCCGCGCGAATGGCCTCGCCTTGATGAATGGTTCCGGACCGCTGAGCTGGAACTGCCGGCCATGGACGTCATCGACCGGGATGCCGAAGTCGTGGTTCGGGCCCAGGTTCCCGGCATGACGGCCGAGGATCTGGACGTGACCCTCACCGATCAAAGCCTGACGGTGCGAGGCCACAAGCGAAGCGAAACCGAGGAAAACGGAGAATTCCATCGCCGCGAGATCAGCTCTCGGGAATTCATCCGGACCATCGAACTGCCCGCAGCCGTAGACGCCGAGAAGGCCAAGGCAAGCTGCAAGGACGGCCTGCTGGAAATCACCGTGCCCAAGCGGGAAGTGGCCCGCAAGCAAAAGTTGACCATTGAAAGCACCTGAGTTCCCCTCCAGGGCGGGTTCTCGCCCGCCCTGCTTGCAGCGGGTCGCACAGCTGGGTTAAAAGTTGCCAAATTCAATCCGATGGCTATGCAATGCGCCGCCCTGTGCGATCACTCCTGGCTCTCTGTCTCGCTCTCCTCATGCTCACACTTGCCGGCATGCCGGTGGCCGGAGCCGAGGATCCCCCGACGTTCGACCAGCGCATCCCGACGATGGCGACCATCATGCAAGCGGTCGGCCAGCGCGCGGAGGACGAAACGCTCCAGCCGGTTCGGGATAGCCTCGAACGCATCGCCGACCTGAAACAGCAGATTTCCACCCTGCGGGAAACAGCCCGGCAGGCAGACAGTCGCATCAACAAACTCCGGCGCTCCGCGCCCGCGGTCGAACCGCTTCCCCTGCCCAACGCAGGGATTCCGGCCATGGAAAAGGCCCTGGACAGCGCGCAACGGCGCCTGAGCGAAACGCAATCGCGGCTGAGCCAGTTGGAAACCGAGCTGACGAAGCTGACGATGCAGCCCACCCAGTTGCGCGACGATATCGCGCGCCTGGAGGGTGAACTGGATAATCTGGTCGCCTCGTTTCCCGCACAGGCGAACGACCAAGCCCTCAGCCCGTCGCTGCTCACCCAGGCAGCCCGCTACCGGCTGCTCGATACCGAGATCAGTCTGCGCCAGACCAAACTGCAGACCCATCCGATGCGCTTGGCGCTGCTGGCGGCGGAACGGGATCAGCTGCGCGGCCTGCAGCGTACCCTGCAGGCCCGAGTGGATGTCCTCATTCAGCGGCTGGGCCGCAGTCGGCTGCTGAGCGCCGACCAGGCCACCGCGGAAACCCTGCGTGCGATTGAACAAGCCGATTCCCGCCACCCGATGATCCGCAATCTGGCGGCCGAGAACGCCGCTCTGGCCGATGAACTCACCGCACTGGCCCGTGCGCTCGACGAAGTCAGCCGCGACAACGAAAACACCCTGCGTCAGTTGGAAGATGTCGAAACGCTCTACCGCAGCGCCCAGACCCAGATCGAAATCGCCGGTGTAGGCCAGACGCTGAACCGGGTTCTGCACGAGCAGCGTAAACGGCTACCGGATCTACAAGCCTATCGCCAGCAAGCCCGCACCCGCAGCGAACAGATCGCCCAAACGCGCCTGCGGCAGTTCCAAATCGACGAGAAGCGGCGCCAACTCGCCGACACGGCACAGGCCGCCCGCGCACGCCTGCAGGACGAGGATCCGCAGCTCCAGCTGGATACCCGCCAAACCGATCGGCTGCTCGCAGAAGCCGAATTACTGCTGGACAGCCAGAAGGATCTGCTCGAGCAACTGAGCCGGAGCTATCTGACGCTCATCGATCGCTTGAGCCAACTGGACCTGAGCCAGAAACGGCTCACTCAGATCGGGGCGGACTACACGCGGCTGCTCGATGAAAATCTGTTGTGGATTGCCAGCGATCTGCCGATCCGAAGCGCCTGGTTTGTCGAACTGTTCAATGAACTGACCGCCCTGACTGATCCCGCCCGCTGGCAGCGGGTTCGCCACGCCACGCTGATCGAAGCACAGAGTCGGCCCCTGATCGTCGCCCTGGCGTTGCTCACGCTTCTGGCGACGGTATGGAGTCGGCCCAAGCTGCGGCGCTATCTGCAATGGACCGGCACCGAAGTCGGCAATCCGGCACACGATCGCTTCAGCCTGACCGTCGGGGCCGCACTGGCGAGTTTCGTTTTGGCCTTGCCACTACCCATCCTGGCCGGATTGCTGGGATGGATGCTGCAGCAACAGGGGAGCAATGACCGCTTCGTGTGGGGACTCAGCGATGGCCTGATTCACGCCGCGTGGATCAGTTGGGTCATCGAGTCTTTCCGGCGTCTGGCCAGCCGCGGCGGCGTCCTGGAAGCCCACTTCCGCTGGCAACCCCAAACGCGCGAACTGCTCTACCGCAATCTGCGTTGGCTGGTAATCCTGACCGCATTGGCCACCGTTCTGATGCGTCTGGCCGCCGCCGATCCACGCGGCCTGAGCATGCCGGTGCTCGGGCGAGCCGTCTACATCGTTTTTTCGGTGGCCCTGGTGGTTTTCATCGCGCGGATCTTTCATCCGGCGCGCGGGGTCTTGGGAGCCTGGCTGCAAAGTCATCACGAGGGATGGGCGTGGCGGGGACGCAACCTCAGCTACGTGCTGCTGCTCGCCAGCGCTTCAGTGCTGGCTGTAATGCCGATTTTCGGCTACACCTACACCGCTGTGCATCTGCAGTCCCGGGCCTTCTTTACCGGCTGGCTGCTGGCGGCAAGCGCCTTGGTGATCAGCCTGCTGATCCGTGGTCTGTCGGTCAGCCTGCGTCACATCGAAGTGGCCCGTGCGGGTCAGGAGCTGATAGACCATCTGCGCCCGGCTCCGGAGGAACCGCCCGCGCACGCCACCGGCGGCGAAGGTGCGACCTTGCCATCACGGGAACCCATGATGGACCTGGAGACCATGAACGAGCAGGTCAGAGCGCTGCTCAAGCTGGCGCTGAGCGTGATGGTGCTGGGTGGTCTGTACGTGATCTGGAGCGATATCTTCGGCGCGCTCAAGGTACTGGACCGGATCACGCTCTGGTCAATCACCGCGCCCAGCGGCGGAGACGCCCCGCCGACCGTGCAGGCAATCACCCTCGGCAGCATCGGACTGGCACTGGTTGCGCTGGCGCTGACCGTTAGCGCAGCGCGCAATATCCCGGGCCTGCTCGAGGTGCTGGTGCTGCAGCGCCAAAGTGTCGATGCCGGCACCCGTTATGCAGCAACCCTGCTCAGCCGGTACGCGATCTTTTTGGTCGGTCTGGTTGTGGTGGTCAACCAGTTGGGAATCGACTGGAGCAAGGCGCAATGGCTGGTGGCTGCGCTCTCAGTGGGACTGGGCTTCGGTTTGCAGGAAATCGTCGCCAATTTCGTGGCCGGCATTATCATCCTGTTTGAACGTCCCATCCGCATCGGCGATACGGTCACCGTCGGAGGCGTTTCAGGAACCGTGTCCCGCATTCGCATCCGGGCCACCACCATTCTGGATTGGGACCGCAAGGAACTCATCGTTCCCAACAAGAGCTTCGTGACCGATTCCATCATCAACTGGACGCTGAGCGATCTGGTCACCCGCACGATCATTCCGGTTGGAATCGCCTACGGCTCGGATACCCAGAAGGCGCTGAGCGTGATGGAGACCGTCATTCACGACAATGCGCTGATCCTGAAGGAACCGGTTCCGGCCGTGCTGTTCCTGGGCTTTGGAGATAGTTCGCTGAACTTTGAGCTGCGCGTCTTCGTCAAGACCCTGGCCGACTCCATTCTGGTGCGCCACCAGCTGCATATGGAGCTGGAGCGCCGGTTGCGTGAAGCCGGCATCGAAATTCCCTTTCCCCAGCGGGATGTGCATTTGCGTTCGGTTTCGCCGGAAGCCCTCCACGGCTTTCGCACTCCGGCGGATGAACGTCATTAAAGTGTTACCCGAGCGTTATCGTTTCGTCATGGGCACTTTCCATAATCCGCTGCAACGCGCATCCCGGGCCGTTCCCGGCTGGAAAATTGCCAGTTGCAGCGAGATGATGAATGCGAATTGCCTTGATAACCGACGCTTGGAAGCCTCAGATCAATGGGGTGGTCCGAACCCTCAGCACGCTCGATAACCGCCTTCGCGCCCTCGGCCATCTGGTCAAAGTCATTCAACCGGGCCTGTTCAACACGGTTCCCATGCCGGGCTACGCGGAAATCCGTCTAGCGGTGTGGCCGGATGGAAAGGTGCGCCGGCTGCTCGATGCCTTCGAGCCCGAGCATATTCACATCGCCACCGAGGGGCCGCTTGGACTCGCAGCACGCCGCTACTGCACGGCGCACAACCTGCAGTTCACCACCTCGTTCCATACCCGCTTTCCCGAATACGTCAACACCCGCGTCCCCATCCTGCCGATTGGCCCCGGCTATGCCCTAATGCGCTGGTTTCATGGCGCAGCGACGCGCACCTTGGTGAGCAATCAGGATCTGATCGAGGAATTGCGCAACCGGGGCTTCAGTAATCTGGTGTTATGGCGACGCGGCGTGGATTCCGATCTGTTCCGCCCCATGGCCAAGGATTTTCTGGACGGCCCACGGCCGATATTCATGTACATGGGTCGTGTCGCGCCTGAAAAGAACATTGAAGATTTCCTGCGCCTGGATCTACCCGGAACCAAATACGTCGTCGGCGATGGACCCGCGCGACAGGAACTCGAAGCGCGTTATCCCGAGATTCGCTTCACCGGCATGCAGACCGGAGAGGCGCTGGTTCGGCACCTGTCCAATGCCGACTGCTTCGTGTTTCCCAGCCGCACCGACACCCTCGGTCTGGTGATGATGGAAGCGCTGGCCTGCGGCGTCCCCGTCGCGGCCTACCCCGTCACGGGGCCTTCAAGCCTGATTCAAAAAGGTGAAACCGGCTACCTGGATGAGGACCTGCGGCAGGCCGCGTTGAAATGCCTCGAACTGGATCCTGCCGTCTGCCGCGCTGCGGCGATGGGCTGGTCACTCGGCAACAGCACAGAGGAATTCCTGAACTATCTGGTTCCGGCACGGATTCCGCTGCCCTTTTCCCTGTTCGACAGCCTGCCCCTCAAGGGAGATCGCCCATGAACGTACTGGTGCTCGGTGGAGACGGATTCTGCGGCTGGCCGACAGCGCTGCATCTGAGCGCGCGCGGCATGAAGGTATCGATCGTCGATAACCTCTCGCGGCGCCGGATCGATCACCAGCTGGGGACCGCCTCGCTCACGCCCATCGCGTCGATGGAAACGCGCCTGGGCACCTGGCACGAACGGACCGGGCGCGTCATTGAATTCAGCGCGCTCGATCTGGCACATGATTATGACGCGCTGTGCGAACTGCTGCGCCGGTCGTGCCCGGATGCCATCGTGCATTTCGCCGAGCAACGCTCGGCGCCCTATTCGATGCGCTCACCGGCCACCAAGCGCTACACCGTGCAGAACAACCTCGCGGCGACGCACAATCTGTTGTGCGCCCTGGTCGAAACTGGACTGGATGCCCATCTGGTCCACCTGGGCACCATGGGTGTGTATGGCTACGGCGGGAACGATGCGCCGATTCCGGAGGGCTATCTGCCGGTGCGCATCCGCGATGCGAAGGGGCGTTGGCGTGACCGGGAAATCCTGCACCCGACCGATCCGGGCAGCGTCTACCACATGACCAAGACCCAGGATCAACTGCTCTTCGCGTTCTACAACAAGAACGACCAGATCCGCGTGACCGACCTGCACCAGGGCATCGTCTGGGGCACCCAGACCGCTGAAACCCAGCTTGATGAACGGCTGATCAATCGCTTCGATTATGACGGCGATTATGGCACCGTCCTCAACCGCTTCCTGATGCAGGCCGCCGTCGGTCACCCGCTGACCATCCATGGCACCGGGGGCCAGACCCGCGCTTTCATCCACATCCAGGATACGGTGCGCTGCATCGAACTGGCACTGCGCCATCCGCCCCGCATCGGCGAGCGCGTGCACATCATGAATCAGCTCACCGAGGTGCACCGGGTACGCGATCTGGCCGCCCTGGTGGCCGAGCAAACCGGTGCTGCCATGCGCTTCCTGCCCAATCCCCGTCGCGAGGCGCCGGAAAACGAGCTTCAGGTGGATCACCGCTGTCTGCTTGATCTCGGTCTCAAGCCCACCACGCTGAGTGAAGGCTTGATGCAGGAAGTCCACGACATTGCACGGCGCTACGCCAATCGCTGCGATCTTCGCAAGATTCCATGCACGTCCCGCTGGCGCCGCGACGACGGGGAAACGCCCACCGCAGCCGTGGCATGAAGTCGATTTCCCAACACCTGGAGGTTTCGCCATGAACACGACATCCAGTCCCGCCGAGTCGAAATACCGCACGATCTGGATTTCCGATGTTCATCTGGGCAGCCGTGGCTGCCAGGCCGACATGCTGCTCGAGTTCCTCCATGAACACCCCTGCGAGCGGCTCTACCTGGTCGGCGACATCATTGACGTATGGGCGCTGCGGCGCGGCATCTATTGGCCGCAGGCGCACAACAACGTGCTGCGCTATCTGCTCGGCGTGTCGCGTCAGGGCACCGAAGTCATCTACATTCCCGGCAATCACGATGCCCTGTTTCGCGACCATGCCGGAACCACATTCGGGGGCATCGCCATTCATCGTCATGCCATGCACACCACGGTGGACGGCAAGCGCTTTCTGGTGCTGCACGGAGATGAATTCGACAGTGTGGTGCAGTACTCGCAACTCGCTGCACTGTTCGGCAGCAAGGTCTACGATGCCCTGCTGCAACTGAATCGGCCCGTCAACATGGTCCGCCAGATCATGGGACAGCCCTACTGGTCCCTGTCCGCCTTCGTCAAGGGCCGCGTCAAGGAAGCCGTGAAATACATCGGCAACTATGAGCAGGCCGTGGCCCGTGAAGCAGCGCGTTATGGTATCGACGGCGTCATCTGCGGCCACATCCACCATGCTGAAATCTCGCGCATTCACAACCTGCAGTACTGCAACTGCGGCGACTGGGTGGAGAGCTGTACCGCGCTGGCAGAAGACCGCCAGGGCCAGATTTCGCTGGTCCGCTGGGCCGATGCGCGCACCGAACGCAGCCCGGTGATGCTGCGCCGAGTCGCTTAAGCCGGCGTATCCCCACCGGCTGGGGCGCCGCGTGGTCGCTGGACCGCGCGGCACGGCTTCGTCCGGGATCAGAATTGCGGCGCGTCGTGCGGGATCATCGGCACATCCGGAATCCGTGTCTGATGCCGCTCAAGTTTCACAGCCGTCTGCCGCCGATACCCTCGCCATCGGATGATCCGGGGAGGGTCCATGACGCACGCTCGCATACCATTGGGTGGGGCAGCTTTGCTGGTGCTGTGCGGTGCAACCGGGCTGGCCGAGGCCGAGGTGTATCGCTGCGAACAGCACGGGCGAATCGTCTATACCGATCGATCCTGCACCGGAGGCCGCATCGAACGGCCCGATCCACACCCCTCCGGACGGTTGAATCCCGCCGCGCAGCAGGCACAGGCCGACCGCATTCGGCGCTGGGAACGGGAATCGGCCATTGCCGAGGCCACGCAGCGGCAGGCCGATCGGCAATGGCTGGAAAACCATGCCCGCGAAAAACGCATCGAGGATGCTTATCAGCGGCGGGAAATCATGGCCGGCATGACCACCGCGCAAATCCGGCAACTGCTTGGCACGCCGGATCGGATCGGCAAATCGGCCAGTGCACAGGGCAGGGAGGAGCGCTGGCACTACCCCGATCGGGGCGACGGCCGCCGGATCGTGAGGTTCCGCGAAGGCCGCGTCATCGCCTACGACAATGCCGGCCGCCAGCAGCGCTGAGTCAACGGCCGCCCGGCTTGCCCGCCGTAGCCGCCAGCGCTTCGTCCACCCGACGGGCAACGTCGGCATCTTCCCAGCGGCGAAGTGAGATCGCATTGTAGTCCGCTACGCTCATCCCGCCTTGCTCGATGGCCGCACGCATTTCGGCATTTCCGCTCAGCGCCAGACTCTGTCGCTCCAGTTCATCTGCCGCCGGTACCAGACGCTGGTAGCGGGCATGTATGGCTTCCAGCTCACGATAGATGCGTGCGAACTGCTCGATTTGCCTGGTACCGGGATTTCCCATGCGCCCGCTTCCGCTGGGAAGACCGGGCAGCGGCGCGGCGATCGCCCGGCGCGCTGAGGTAGGCGCCGAAACCGTGGACGGTGTCGCAACCCCGGTCCCGGGCAGGGCGGGGATGTTCACCTCATCCGCATCACGGTCCAGGTCGATCTGCTCCGATTCCACCGGCGGCTCCTCGGGCAGGGTAAATACCTCGGCCTCTTGCGCCGCAACCAGCGTGCACCACCCCGCACCCAGGACGGCCATCCCGATTCTGTGAGCCCAACGGCTGCTCATTCTTCCAACTCCTTTGAACGATCCGCCTTTCACATCACACCGCAGCACCCAGGGTTGATCTGCCCGTGGCCCCTTGGCCTAGGCGTCGAGCGTTCGCAACCAGAAAATCATCGTCTTGTCCGTAGCGACTGCCTGATCGACGTCCTTCCATCTCATCCGGGCCTGCAATTGCCGATCGCGGTGATAACCCCGCTGCGCCCAGAACGCATCGAGCGGGCGATGATCCGCCGGACGCAGCGGATGATCCATCGGGCGTTCCACCGCGCAAAATGCCGTATGGGTGAATCGACCCAATTGCCGGGCATAGCCCTCGCGCGCATCGAAGAAGCGGCGGCCCAGGCCACGCCCGCGATAGGATCGCAGCAGGACCGACTCTCCGAAGTAGAATACCGATTCAACCGCCAGACCACGGGCCTGAAACGGCTGCCGGAGCGCGGCGGTTTCGGCGGCGAGCGGCATGCCCGTCGACGCGCCCACGATCTCGCTCCCCGCGTAGACCAAGACGAACAAACTCTCCGCGCAGGCGCTGTAGGCCGCCAGATAGTCCGTCTCGTAGTCGAGCGAACCATCATACAAGTACGGGAAGTCGCGAAACACCGCGATGCGCAAGCGCGCCACGGCATCGAGATACGGCCGAATCGCCGGGCCGGTCAGGGACTCGATGCGCAGGGCCTCGTTCATCGGTTCGCTCCAGAAATCCAGGGGCGGACGGAGACTGCTTACGTTACACTACCGTCCCATTGAAAAAGGCCAGCAGTGCCTTTGCGGATTCGTGATGGAGTGTACATGGCAAACAAGCTTTTTCGGGTGAGTTTCCTCAACCAGGGCAAGGTCTATGAAGTCTATGCCCGCACCGTCACCCAAGACGCACTCTACGGTTTTGTGACCCTGGAAAACCTGATCTTCGGAACCCGGTCGGATGTTCTGGTGGATCCGTCCGAAGAACGCCTCAAAAGCGAGTTTGCCGGCGTCGAACGCAGTCACGTTCCTCTGCATGCCCTGATTCGCATCGACGAGGTCGAGCGCGAAGGCGTAGCCCGCATCACACCGCTCGACGGCAATGTAACCCCGTTTCCCGGACCGTTCTACAACAATCCGGGCAACGGCCCGGGCACGCGCTGATCAATCCAGCCGATGGCCGGGCTGCGTTTCGCCACCCTTGGCAGCGGCAGCCGTGGCAATGCCACGGTGGTCCGCTGCGGCCGGACAACGGTGTTGATGGATTGCGGTTTCGCCGTCAATGAAACCCTGCGCCGCCTGGCCGTTCTGGGCCTGACTGGCGAGGATCTGTGTGCCATCGTGGTGACCCATGAACATGGCGACCACATGGGCGGGGTGGCGCGGCTGGCACGGCGCTTCAAGCTGCCGGTGTGGTTGACCGCCGGCACCTATCGCGGTGCGGGCACGCCCAAACTGCCCGAGGTGCGACTCTTCAACCCGCATGAAGCCTTTGTCATCGGCGATCTGGCCATCCAGCCCTATCCGGTCCCACACGATGCGCGCGAACCCTGCCAGTTCGTGTTCTCGGATGGCGACCAGCGCCTGGGCGTTCTCAGCGACGCCGGCCATGTCACACCGCATATGCGGCGCTGCCTCGATGGGCTCGACGCGCTGATCCTGGAGTTCAACCATGACCCCGGCCTGCTCGCCGCCGGGCCCTATCCACCGGAACTGCAGGCGCGCGTCGGCGGACAGCTCGGCCACCTGAATAACCATCAGGCGGTAGAATTGCTGGCAGGCGTCGACCGGCAGGCCCTGCAGCACCTGATCGCCGGGCACATCAGCGAAAAGAACAACTCGCCCCATCATGTCCGCCAGGCCTTGGCGGATCGCCTGCCGGCCGAGGCGGCAGAGCTGACACTGGCGCCGCAGGATCAGGGCCTGGACTGGCACGAGATGGTCCGGCACCGCTAAGCGAATCGCCGTTTTTTTGAGGACTATGCATGCGTCTCATCCACGGATCCCCCGCCTTGTCGCCCTTTCGGCTGGCCCAGCTGCTCCAGACGATCCAGACGCGCATGCCCACCGTCTCGGCGGTCACGGCGCATCACGACTACCTGGTGGACCTGTCCGGGCCGCTGGACCCGGCGGCCGAAGCCCGACTCGAACGACTGCTCGACGCGATGCCCGCAGCCGAGCCGGCGGCGGCGAGCCGGCAGCTGTGGGTCATCCCGCGCGCCGGTACGGTTTCGCCCTGGTGCAGCAAGGCCACCGACATCGCGCGTGGCTGTGGCCTCACCGAGGTTCGGCGCATCGAGCGTGCCGTGCGGCTGGAGCTGACCGGCTTTCCACCGGAACGCTCGCCTGGAGCGGATCTGGGCGATCTGCTGCATGACCGGCTGACCCAGACCCTGATCGAACGCATCACCGATGCCGAGCTGCTGCTGTTTCGCCATCCGGAGCCCGCCCCGCTGCGTACCGTCCCCGTTCTTACCGGCGGACGCGCTGCGCTGGAAACGGCCAACCGGGACTGGGGGCTGGCGCTCGCCCCCGATGAAATCGACTACCTGCTGGACAGCTTCGGCCAGCTCGGTCGGGACCCCACGGACGTCGAGCTGATGATGTTCGCCCAGGCCAATTCCGAGCACTGCCGGCACAAGATCTTCAACGCCAGCTGGGTGATCGACGGACAGGCCCAGGATCAATCGCTGTTCGGCATGATCCGCAACACTTACGCGCATCGCAGCCGCGGCATCCTCTCGGCCTACAAGGACAACTCGGCCGTCATCGAAGGCCATTCGGGCGAGCGTTTTTTCCCGGATCCCGCCACCCGTGAGTATGGCGCCGCGACCGAAGCCATCGATCTGCTGATGAAGGTGGAAACCCACAACCACCCCACGGCGATTGCGCCCTTTCCCGGCGCGGCAACCGGCGCGGGCGGTGAGATTCGCGACGAAGGCGCAACGGGCCGCGGCGCCCATCCGAAAGCGGGGCTGACCGGCTTCGCGGTCTCCAACCTGAATCTGCCCGGCAAGGCACGACCGTGGGAGATCGATCATGGCCGTCCACCCGCCATTGCCTCGGCACTGGACATCATGCTGGCCGGTCCCTTGGGTGGCGCCGGCTACAACAACGAGTTCGGGCGCCCCAACCTCGCCGGCTTCTTCCGCAGCTACGAACAGTCCATCGAGCGATCCGGGACCGTGGAGGTGCGCGGCTACCACAAACCCATCATGCTGGCCGGCGGCATGGGCAACATCCGTCGCGACCATGTCGAGAAACAGCCCATCCCCCCGCAGGCCCCACTGGTGGTGCTGGGTGGGCCGGCACTGCTGCTCGGCCTCGGGGGCAGCGCGGCATCCAGCATGAGCAGCGGCCAGAGCAACGCCGAGCTCGATTTCGCCTCGGTGCAACGCGAGAATCCCGAAATGGAGCGACGTTGCCAGGAAGTCATCGACCAATGCTGGCAGCGCGGGGCGGACAACCCGATCCTGGCGATTCACGACGTCGGCGCCGGCGGACTGTCCAATGCACTGCCCGAGCTGGTGCACGACAGCGCGCGCGGCGGCCGATTCGACCTGCGCGCCATCCCGAGTGACGACCCGGGCATGTCGCCGATGGAAATCTGGTGCAATGAGGCGCAGGAACGTTATGTGCTCGCCATCGACCCTGCGCGGCTGCCTGCGTTCATCGCTTTGTGTGAACGCGAATCCTGCCCCTACGCCATCGTCGGCGAGGCCACCGAGAATGCCGATCTGGCCCTGACCGATGCGCACTTCGGGAATGAGCCCATCGATCTGCCGCTGTCCGTTCTGCTCGGCAAGCCGCCGCGCATGCATCGAGAGACCCATCGGCTCGCCCACAATGCCCCGGCCGGGGCACGAGAGGATGACGCGCTGCGCGCCGTCGATCTGCAGGAGGCCGCGGAGCGCCTGCTCCGCCTGCCCACCATCGCGGACAAGACCTTCCTCATCACCATCGGCGATCGCAGCGTCGGGGGACTCACCGTGCGCGACCAGATGGTGGGCCCATGGCAGGTGCCGGTCGCCGATTGCGCCATGACCGCCACGACCTACAGCGGCTGGACCGGAGAAGCCATGGCGCTGGGCGAACGCACCCCCGCCGCACTCGTGGACGCCGCGGCGGCGGCTCGGCTGGCCGTGGGCGAGGCCCTGACGAATCTCGCCGCCGCGGCGATCCGCGATACAGCAGATGTGGTTCTTTCCGCCAACTGGATGGCGGCCGCAGGGCATCCCGGCGAGGATGCGGCGCTGTTCGACGCGGTGCGCGCCGTAGGCATGGAACTGTGCCCCGCACTCGACATCACCATTCCGGTCGGCAAGGATTCCCTGTCGATGAAGACCGTCTGGCAGGACGGGATGCGCACCGCGAGCGTGACCGCGCCAGTGTCGCTCATCGTTTCGGCCTTCGCCACGGTCGAGGATGTGCGGCATCACCTGACGCCCCAGCTGCGCCTGAATGCCGGCCCCAGCACCCTGCTGCTGATTGATCTGGGCGCGGGCCGTCAGCGTCTGGGTGGCTCTTGCCTGGCCCAGGTGTTCGGTCGTCTGGGCGGCGAGGTGCCCGATGTCGATGAACCGGCGCGACTGCGCGCCTTCATCCGCACCGTCCATGAACTGTCCAGGCAAGGCCGGCTGCTGGCCTATCACGACCGATCCGACGGCGGGCTGTTCGTCACCCTGGCGGAAATGGCCTTTGCTGGCGGCTGCGGTCTCGATGTCGATCTGGGCGTGCTCGGCGGCAGCCCGGCTGGCGCGCTGTTCGCCGAAGAACTCGGCGCGGTGATTCAGATTCGCGAATCGGACCACGCCGCGGTACGGACTGCATTCGAGCAGGCCGGACTCGGGTTCTGTGTGCACAGCATCGGCCAACCGGAGCCCGGCGCCACACTCCGCTTTCGCGCCGGCAACGAGTCCGTACTGACCGGTGATCGCCTCGCCTGGCACCGCATTTGGTCCGAAACCAGCCATGCGCTGCAGCGACTGCGCGACGATCCGGACTGTGCCGACGAAGCCTACGCCGCGCTCGAGGCCGGCGATGATCCCGGGCTTGGCGCGGCCTGTCTGCCCGTACTCACGCCGCTGCCCGCGCCATCCCCGGCTCGACGGCCTCGGGTCGCCATCCTGCGCGAACAGGGCGTCAATGGCCATGTCGAGATGGCGGCGGCCTTCGATCGCGCCGGCTTCGCGGCTGTCGATGTGCACATGAGCGACCTGCTGACCGGTGCCGCCTCACTCGCCGATTTTCAGGGCCTGGTCGCCTGCGGCGGCTTTTCGTTCGGCGATGTGCTCGGGGCCGGCGGCGGATGGGCCAAGCGGATCCTCTTCAATGCCCAACTTCGGGAGATGTTCCAGGCGTTTTTCGAACGCCCGGACAGCTTTTCGCTGGGCGTCTGCAACGGCTGTCAGATGCTCTCCCAGCTTAAGACGCTGATCCCCGGCGCTGGACACTGGCCGCGTTTCCTGCGCAACCGCTCGGAACAGTTCGAGGCGCGGCTAAGTCTGGTCGAGGTGCTGGATTCTCCGTCGCTGTTTCTGAACGGGCTTTCCGGCGCACGCCTGCCGATTGCGGTGGCCCATGGCGAAGGCCGGGTCGCTTTCGACCATCCGGCGGATGCGGCGCAAGCGCGCGTTGCACTGCGCTACATCGACGCCCAAGGCGATCCGGCCGAACGCTATCCCGCCAACCCAAATGGGTCACCGGGCGGTATCACTGGCCTGACCTCCGAGGATGGCCGCGCGACCATCCTGATGCCACACCCGGAGCGCGTGATTCGCAGCATCCACCTGTCCTGGCACCCGGATGACTGGCCCGAGGACAGTCCTTGGCTGCGGATGTTCCAGAACGCCCGCGCATGGGTCGGCTGAACAGCCGCTGTGCGAATATTTCGGAGCGCAGTCGGGCAAATCAGCGCTCGTCGTGACGCAGCTTGTAGCCCCATAACCCCAGGAACAGGAACAGCCCGCCGAGGATAAAAGCCAACCGCAACTCCACGTCAGCCTGCGGGCTCCAGAAGTAAGCGAGCATGCGCCCACCCCGGGGAACGCTGGCCGAATAGTAGGTTGCGATCAGGCACAGGCCGAATCCCAGAACCAGAAACCGGCTCCGATGCTCGATCAGTATTTGGTTTTTTGCGGACCACCAGCGGCGCACTCGCTTTCCCTCCGCGTGCCACATCCTTGTGTTCTCCATGGGGGCGGGCTCATTCGCCACACCGCACATGCCCCTCCTCATATTTATCATAATGCAAGCGCCGTGCGGATCGACTGCTATACTTGCCGGGCCTTTTCCACCTCCGCGATATGGTATGGACACCCAGCAGCAATCAATCCTGGACTACTACCGGGAAAGCCACATCGACTACCTCATGATCTGGGGGACCTTCCGGCATCTCGGACTGCACTACGGCTACCATGATGCCGAGCATCGCGGCCTTCATGCCGCGGTAGTCAACATGAACCGGCAGGTTGCCGAACGCCTCAAGCTCGAGCCGGGACATCGACTGATGGACGCCGGCTGCGGGATCGGCGGCACCAGCATCTGGATGGCCGAGAACCGCGGTGCGCAGGTTACGGGGGTGAACATCTCGCCGGACCAACTGGCGCGGGCCGAGAAGCTGGTCCGCCGGCGGAACCTCCAAGGACAAGTGAATTTCGTTCGCCGAAGCTACACCGATACCGGGTTGCCGGATGCATCTTTCGACGGCATCTACGGCATGGAAAGCGTAAGCTACGCCATCGACAAGCGCGACTTTCTCCGCGAAGCCTACCGGCTACTGAAACCCGGCGGCCGCCTGGTGATCACCGACGGCTTCATGAACGACAGCACCTTTCCGGAGCACCTACGCGAAGACTACCAGCGCTGGCTCGATGGCTGGGCAGTCGACAACCTCGCCGGCGTCCAGCAATTCCAGCACGATCTCACCGATCTGGGCTTTCGCGACATCCGCTTCGACGATGCGTGTGCTCGTGTGTTGCCGTCGTCACGGCGCATGCATCTGGCCGCGAAATACACCCTGTGGGGTGGCAAGCTGCTGGAAAAGCTCCATATCCGCACACCGGTCCAGACTCGAAACATCATCGCGGCCAAACTCCAGTATCCCTGCCTGATTGGCCGCGCCTGGATCTACGGCATCGTCACCGCCGTCAAGTAACCGCCAGCTTAGAAGCCTACGGTTTTTTGGCGCCGTCATTGAACGACCGTTCAGTCTGTGGGACAATAAACTCATACAAAAAAGCCGCCTAGGTCAATGACCTGTATCACGAGGCGGTCGCACAGGCTGAGGGGCCTGTTTGATTTCGCGCGTGGAGGAGACACCAATGAGCGCAATCTGGAAGTACAGCCGATTTTTCATCGGCACCTGGATCGTCCTGGCGGGCATCCCGATCACCTTGACTGGCGGAGTCTGGCCGTTCACGTTTTTCGCCAGCGCCATTGGCGCCTTGCTGATCGGCGAGCTTCTGTCCGGACGCTACGAGGAAGAGCCGGCCTATGAACAGGCATGGATCTTCTACCCCATTCAGTATTTCAGCCAACTGGCCAGCATCGCCATGATCGTGCTGGTGGCCTGGTATATGGGGCTGCCCAACGATCTGTTCGGTCTCGGTGCCGCCGTCGGTTCCATCACAGGCGTCGATATCCTGAGCCGCCAAGCCGAACTCAGCACCGTCTGGACCACAGTGGGTGTCGTCGGACTGGGCGGTCTGGCAGGGGCGCTCGCCTCCATCGCCGTAGGCCATGAGTTGACGCATCGCACCGAAAATCCACTGGCCGTGTTCATCGGCCGGCTGGGCGAGGCGTTCAGCCTGTTCACGCACTTCTCGATCCGCCATCCCTATGGTCATCACAACCTGGTCTGCACCCCGGCTGACCCCGCCACGGCACGCCGGGGCGAGAACTTCTATCACTTCATGATTCGCTCCATCGTCGGTCAGAAGAAAATGACCTGGGATCTGGAGGCCGAACGCCTTCAGCGCATGGGGCAGTCACCCTGGAATTGGCGCAACAAGGCGCTGCGCGGCTGGGGCATGGAGCTTCTGGTGGTGGTGTTCTTCATCTGGGCGGCGGGTCTGTACGGATTGCTCGGCATCCTGGGCGTGACCTTTGTCACCCACCTAGCGCTGGAGCTGGCCAACTACATCGAGCATTACGGGCTGGTCCGGGTGCCCACCGAGCCCATGCAGGTGCGCCATGCCTGGAACAGCAATGTGACGGCCAGCTATTACGTCACCGTGGCCATCTCGCGGCACTCGCACCACCACGCCGATGCCAGCGTGGAGTTCTGGGACCTGAAAGCCTTTCGTGATCAAGCGCCCACGACCATCTACGGCTACGGCATCAGCTTTCTCATTGCGCTGATCCCCCCGCTGTGGAACGAGCTGATGGCCCAGAAGCTCTTGTATTGGGACCTCAACATGGCAACGCCGGAAGAGCGCCGTCTGGCCATGACGGAAAATCTGCAGAGCGGAATCCCGGATCTGGTGGAAGCCGCCAAGCGGTATTTCGCGGAAAACGGACCAGCCGCGCCGGAATCTGCCAGGCCGCATCCTGCCGATCGATTGGCGACGGCCTGATCGCCGATTCGCTCATCACCGGGCGCCACCTCTGAACCCAGGGATGGCGCCCGATTTATTTCGGGAAGGCATCGTCATAAACGATGCCATTGCGCGAAACATCCGCGCCGGTCGGCGCGGCGCCCTCCCTGAGCCGGCACGGGACGATGGCGCGCGGCCTGTTCAGCGATCCACGAAACGGACCTGAGCCTCGACGGTTTCGCGCTCAGTCCGAAAACCATTGGCCGGATGATCGGGATCGGCATAGCCGAAGGAACAGCCGAACAGCAGCTTGCGATCCGCCGGCATGTCAAAGTATTCCCGGACAAAGGCGGGATAGGTCGCGAGTGCTGCTTGGGCGCAGGTCTGGACGTCCCGGGCCTGAGCGGCCAGCAGGAAGGATTGCAGATACAACCCGCAATCCACGCCCCCGTAAAACCCCAGGCTTTCGTGGCAGAACACGAGCAGGACATGCGGCGCCTCGAACAGGCGGAAATTCTTCAGTGTCTGTTCGAATGCGCCCCGCTTGTTCTCCCGCGCGATGCCCAAGGCCGTATAGAGCGCGCCGCCGCAGCGCTTGCGCCGCGTGGCATGGGGCTCTTCGTAGCGAACCGGAAACGGATGATCGGGTTGCGGCGTACGACCCGACTGCACGTGTGCCCACAGGGCTTCACGGAAGCGATCCGTTGCCGTCCGCGAAACGGTGACTACCGGCTCCCACGGTTGCGTATTGCACCACGAGGGCGTGTGACGCGCCGACTCCAGGATGGCCTCAAGGTGCGCTCGAGGCACTTCGCGATCCTGAAATGCGCGCGCGCTATAGCGCCGCCTGATCGCTTCGTCGAATTGCATGTCGGTCCTCCTGTGACCCGGTCATGGCCGGTTTATAATCAGCGCTGTCGCTCCCAGGGGATATTCATGCCGGATCAGTCAACCCGCCACCCTTGGAAACGCCGCCTGAATCAACATCCCTTCGCGAGCCTGATGGTTGCGAATTTTTGTTTTTTCATGGGCTTCGCCACGTTTTTCCTGCTCCCGAAGTATCTCATAACGGAATTGGGGGCGAGCGATCGCCAGGTCGGCACCATCATGGCCGCCTATGGGCTTTGCATGGTGGCGTGTCTTCCCTTCATCGGCAGTGGCTCGGATCGGCACGGTCGGCGTCCGTTCCTGATTGCGGGGGCAGGGCTGCTCGGCCTGACCGCGCTGGCATTCATCGGCGTGGGCGATATGGGGTCGACCCCCTATCTCCTGCGGGGACTACAGGGCCTTGCTTTCGCCTGCTGGTTCGTCAACTCCTCGACGCTGGCCGTGGACCTGGTCGATCCGGCGCGCCGCGGTGGCGCGCTGGGCCTGTTCGGTGTCTCGACACTCGTCACCTACGGCTTGGCACCCGCATTGGCGGAGTGGGTCGCCCACATGCATGGCTTCATCCCGGTCTTCGTGCTGGCCTCGGGCTGGAGCCTGCTGGCCTTGCTGGTGGGTTCGCGGCTCCCCGAGCCGACCTCGCAACGCGAAAGCCGGCGTCCTGCCACGTCCCGCTCATGGCGCAGACTTGCCTTCGAGCCGGTGATCGGCAAGATCGCCACCAGCGCTCTCCTCATGGGCCTCGCGTTCGGAACCGTGCTGGTATTCTCCCAGCCCCAGGCGCTGGCGAGAGGGATTGAGCCGGTCACCCTGCTGACACTGGCCTTTGCCCTGACCTCCATCATGATCCGCCTGGGCTTCTCCCACCTGGTCGACGGGAACAGCAAACGCTTTGTGCTCACCCTCTCGCTCATCGCCATGGCCGCCGGAACCAGTTTGCTGGCGCGCATCGACAGCCAGTCAGTCTATGTCCTGTGCGGGATTCTGGTGGGTATCGGTCATTCCCTCGCCTACCCGACCTTGAACGTGATGCTGATCAATCATCTCCCGTCTCACGAACATGGACGCGGCATGTCCCTGTTCGTCGCAGCCTTCAACATCGGTACCATCCTGGCCCAGTTTGGCCTGGGCCTGGCCGTGGTTCGGGTGGGCCTGCCCGGGATTTTCCTGATCGCCGGCAGTCTGGTCCTGCTCGCCATTCCCTGCGCACTCAGCGCCGTCGGCCCGCCTGCCGGAATGCGTTCTCAATAGCCCTGGGAAACCAACCACGCCTCGATCGCGGTGCTGGTGCGCTCAGGCATCTGCTGCATGAAGAAATGATTGCCCGGCATCATCCGAGTCTGGATACGCGGGTTGATCTCGTGCGCACGGCGCACCGCCGGTGGGATGAATCGATAGGTATGCTGTCCGTAAAGAATCAATGTCGGACAGGAGATACGCTGCAACGCCAACCATATGCCGCGGGGAAAACCTGAAAAGACTTGGGATTCAACCCATGGCGGACACTTGAGCGCGACGCTGCCACAGGCCAGTTTCGCCAAAGCATGGTCGACATAACTATGCAAGGCATCCTCACGCCACCCGGCGAACATGCCGCGATCGCGAAAATATTCGAGCGCCGCCGCACGGTTCGGCCATTCCCGCCGCCGACGACGAGCTCGCAAGGCCATGGGATTGTAGCGACTGAGGCCGGTGTAATACGACGTAGCCGCCACGCCGGCGAGCCAACGCGGATAGATGATCGGATCGAGCAATATGACCGCATCGAACAGGCTCGGGTATCGCGCCGCCGCAAGCAACGTCAACACGCCCCCAAAACTATGTCCGCACCCGATCACCTCGCGCTGTCCCCAGATACGCCGCCGGTGAAACACCACCTGTGCCATGCGTTCCGCGCTCAGGTTCCAACCCGGAAATCGATGCCCGTCATCGCTGTCGCCATGTCCCTGGGCATCGTGCAGGCATAGATCGTATCGATCGGTCAGCGGCTTGAGCATCGGCCAATACGCCAAACCACACAGGCCATTGCCATGAACGAAATGGAGCAGGGTGGATCGTCCGCGCAGAAACTCGCGGCCACGGAGTTCCATGTCGCGACTGATGGGATAAGACCAGACTGTCCCGGGGATCAACCGCGGGAGGCGGACAGCAACTTCTTCCATGAAGTCTCTTTGAAGGAATTTGCACGAATCCAATCTCTGTCTTTACCACAATTACATGTCAATTAGAACCAGACCGGTCACGCGCGCAGGGCGCCAATGCCACATACTAACTATTGGAAACTTCAATATATCTGCAGAAAACCATTGAACCACGCCTTGATATAGATCAAAGCCCCTCGACCACGAGCAGCGCAAAATTCGTCCTGACCTCTCCGCCATTTACAGATTTTCAACGCATCAAGAAAAGGAACCCGCCATGCAGGCAACTCATGCGAGCGAAACCTACAATGATCGCGTCGTTCGCCAGTTCTCCATCGCAACCGTCATTTGGGGCTTGGTGGGAATGGTGGCGGGCGTGTTCATCGCCGCTCAACTGCTCTGGCCCGCGCTCAACTTCGATCTGCCGTGGCTCAGCTACGGCCGGTTGCGCCCGCTGCACACCAATGCCGTCATCTTCGCCTTCGGCGGCAGCGCGCTGATGGGCACCTCGTTCTATGTGGTCCAGCGAACCTGCCATACCCGCCTGTTCAGCGACGGGCTCGCCGCCTTTGTTTTCTGGGGGTGGCAGTTGGTCATCCTGTTGGCGGCCATTTCGTTGCCGATGGGCTGGACCCAGGGGAAGGAGTACGCGGAACTGGAATGGCCCATCGATCTGCTGATCGCCGTGGTCTGGGTCGCCTACGCCGTCGTGTTCTTCGGCACCATCATCAAGCGGCGAGTTCCCCACATCTTCGTCGCCAACTGGTTCTATGGCGCCTTCATCCTCACTGTGGCGGTGCTCCACATCGTCAACAGCGCCGCCTTGCCCGCCGGACCGACGAAGTCCTACTCGGCCTACGCCGGCGCCGTTGACGCCATGGTGCAGTGGTGGTACGGGCATAATGCCGTGGGTTTTTTCCTCACCGCCGGCTTTCTCGGCATGATGTACTACTTCGTGCCCAAGCAGGCGGAACGACCGATCTATTCCTACCGCCTGTCCATCGTGCACTTCTGGGCGCTGATTTCCATCTACATGTGGGCCGGCCCCCATCATCTGCACTACACCGCGCTGCCCGACTGGGCGCAGTCGCTGGGCATGGTGTTCTCGCTGATGCTGCTGGCGCCGTCCTGGGGCGGCATGATCAACGGCATCATGACCCTCTCGGGTGCCTGGCACAAACTGCGCACCGATCCCATTCTGAAGTTCCTCATCGTGTCGCTATCGTTCTACGGCATGAGCACCTTCGAGGGACCGATGATGTCGATCAAGACCGTCAACGCCCTGTCGCATTACACCGACTGGACGATCGGTCACGTGCATTCCGGCGCACTCGGCTGGGTCGGCTTCATCACCATGGGCTCGCTGTATGCCCTCATCCCGCGGCTGTATGGCCGCCGGGAGATGTGGAGCATGCGACTGGTCGAATGGCATTTCTGGATCGCCACCATCGGGATCGCGGCTTACGCCGGATCGATGTGGATCTCGGGGGTGATGCAGGGACTCATGTGGCGCGCGGTAAATACGGACGGCACGCTGACCTACACCTTCATCGAAAGCCTGAAGGCGACCTATCCCTACTACGCCATCCGCCTGAGCGGCGGACTCCTCTACCTGACCGGCATGGTGATGATGGCGTGGAATGTGTTCAAGACCGTCCAGATGGCCGAAAAGACGACACCCGCTCCGGTGCTGTTGCCTGACCCCGCCCATCTTTGAAGTCGCTGCAGGAGTTTCCCGGATGTCTCAGCAACATGAGTTCGTCGAAAAGAACATTGCCCTGATGGCCGTGCTGATTGCGGTGGTCATCAGCATCGGCGGGCTGGTCCAGATCGTCCCGCTGATCTTCAGCGCCCAGACCACGACGCCTGCGCCCGGCGTCACCCCCTATTCCGCCCTGACCTTGGCGGGACGCGACATCTACGTGCGGGAAGGCTGCTACAACTGCCATTCCCAGATGGTGCGACCGTTCCGTGCCGAGACGGAGCGCTACGGGCATTACTCGGTCGCCGGCGAATTCGTCTATGACCGCCCGTTCCAATGGGGTTCCAAGCGCACCGGACCTGATCTGGCACGGGTCGGGGGACGCTATTCGGACGACTGGCATCGTGTGCATCTGAACAACCCACGCGATGTCGTACCGGAATCCAACATGCCGGGCTATCCCTGGCTGGCAGACAAGCTGGTCGACGGCCAAACCATCGCTGCCCACATGCGCACGCTCAAGACACTGGGCGTTCCCTACAGCGACGCCGACATCGACGGCGCTGGCGCAACACTGGCCGGCAAGACCGAGCAAGACGCTCTGATTGCCTACCTGCAAGGCTTGGGCGTCGCCCTTTCAGGACAGAGGTGAACCATGCAAAGCGGAACCCTGATGGGCCTCATCACGTTGATCCTGATGCTGGTGTTCATCGGCATCGTGGCCTGGACCTACCTGTGGCACAAGCCTGCAGACTTTGACCGTGTTGCCCGCCTCCCGCTGCAAGAGGACGAGCCGCTCGAAAGCGCCGACCAAAGGAGCCGTTCATGAGCAGTTTCTGGAGCCTGTATGTCGTCCTGCTCACGGTTGTGAACATTGCAGCTGCAGTCTGGCTGATCCGCTGGACAGCCAAGCCACGCAAAGATGAACCCGCCAGCACCGATACCACCGGCCATGTCTGGGACGGCGATCTGACCGAATACAACAAGCCGATGCCGCGCTGGTGGCTCTACCTGTTCTACCTGAGCATCATATTTTCGGTGATCTATCTGGCTCTCTACCCCGGCCTTGGCAACTTCCGGGGACTCCTGGGCTGGAGCCAGGTGGGGGCCTATGAAACGCAGATCGCCGAAGCCGAAAAAAGCTACGGTCCGTTGTTCCAGGCCTACGCCGCCACCGAGCTTGCGGAACTGAGTCGCAACCCGGAAGCAATGGAAACCGCCGCCCGGCTATTCGCTAACACCTGTGCCGGTTGTCATGGTTCCGACGCCCAAGGCGGGCCAGGTTTTCCCAACCTGACCGATGGCGATTGGCTCTACGGCGCGGCGCCCGAGACCGTACTGGAGACCATCCTCAAAGGGCGCAACGGGGTCATGCCGCCCTTCGGACCCATGCTGGGTGAGGAAGGCGTGCGCGCAGTCACCCAACATGTCCTCAGCCTGAGCGGACGCCCGAGCGATCCCGTTCTGGCGGCGGCCGGCCAGCAGAAGTTCACCACAGTCTGCGCCGCCTGCCATGGTGCGGACGGCAAGGGAAATACAGCGCTGGGCGCGCCGGATCTGACCGACCGCATCTGGCTTTACGGGGGCTCGGCGGACACCATCGCGCAGACCATCCGAGGCGGCCGCCAAGGTCATATGCCGGCCCATGAGCCGATCCTGGGTCCCGACCGTGCCCACCTGCTGGCCGCGTATGTGTACCACCTGTCGCATCGGGGCAGTCCACCCAAACCCTGAGGTACGACCATGATCGATGCACCAGAGAACATGGAATACCGCCTTGGCGCCCTGTCGCGGGCGATTGCGGTGGTGCTCTGGCCTTCCTTTGTCAGCGCGGTCGTCGCCACGGCCGCGTTTTTCTCCCAGGTTGATCCCCACGTGCTGCATCTGGCCACTTGCCCGGAATGGGAGATCAGCCGGGAACTCGGCTATACCTTGGGTTTTTTCATGTTCTGGGGCGTGACGACCTTGTCCAGCCTCTTTACCTACATCCTGCTCAGGACGCCGGCAGGTCCAAGCGCAGAGGGAACTGCAGCGGATGATTCGAACCGCGAGATGCCATGAATACCGCCTCCTCCCGACATTCCGCACCGCCGCCCGAGACAGATGACAACGGCTCGCTTTACGCTGCGCGCCGGAAGATCCATCCCCGTGAGGTGACCGGCACCTATCAGCGATTGCGACGCATTGCCCTCGTCCTGATCCTCGGCGCGTTCTACACCCTGTGCTGGGTACCGTGGGGCGATCGCCAGATCATCCTCTGGGATTTGCCGGCACGCCGGTTCCATATCCTGTGGATGACGTTCTACCCGCAGGATTTCATCTATGCCGCCATCCTGCTGGTCCTGGCCGCGGTGACCCTCCTCTTCTTCACCGCCCTGGCCGGCCGGCTATGGTGCGGTTACACCTGCCCGCAGACCTTGTGGACCGAAATGTTCCTCTGGATCGAGCGCAAGATCGAAGGCGATCGCGTGCAGCGCATCAAAATGGATCAATCCCCATGGACGCGCGATAAACTCCTGCGCCGCGGGGGAAAACATGCCATCTGGATTGCAATCGGTTTCTGGACCGGTCTGACCTTCGTCGGCTATTTCACGCCGATTCGTCAGCTGCTGGCAGAGTTGGTCCGATTCCAGCTGGGACCATGGGAATCGTTCTGGGTGTTCTTCTACGGCTTTGCCACCTACGGCAACGCAGGCTTCCTGCGGGAGCAGGTCTGCATGTACATGTGTCCCTATGCGCGATTCCAGAGCGCCATGTTCGACCGCGACAGCCTGATCATTTCCTATGATGAACAGCGCGGTGAGCCGCGCGGCAGCCGCCGCCGCGGCAGCGATCCCAAACAGGTTGGCCTGGGCGATTGCATCGACTGCACGATGTGCGTTCAGGTCTGCCCGACCGGGATCGACATCCGCAGGGGGCTGCAATATGAATGCATCGGCTGCGCCGCGTGTATCGACGTGTGTGACCAGGTCATGGATCGCATGGGCTATCCGCGAGGCCTGGTCCGCTACACGACCCAGAATGCGCTGGACGGCAAAGCCACCCACGTCATTCGGCCGCGAATTGTGATCTACGCGACCATTCTCCTCATCGCCGGCGGTCTGACGGTGTATGCAATTCTCACCCGGCCGGTGCTGTCGATGGATGTGCTGCGCGATCGCAATGCGCTCTACCGGACCCTGGACGACGGTCGGATCGAGAACAGCTACACCTTGAAGATCAACAACCGCAGTGAAACCCCGCACAGCTATCGGCTCGAAGCCAGAGGCATCACGGGAATCCAGGCGCAAAGCGATCCGGCCACCATCACCCTCCCACCCGGCGCCATTCAACCGATTCCGGCCCGGGTTCAGGTGCCCGCAAGCGCCGTCAGCGGCTCGGTGGATGTCGAGCTCATTCTGCATACCGTGGATGATCCCGATGCCCCCGTCATTCGTGAAACCGCCCGTTTCCTGGGCCCGAGGTCGACGCAAACACCATGAATATCTCACCGCCCTGGTACCGCCAATTCTGGCCCTGGTTTCTGATGCTGCCCCCGGCAGCGGCTGTGATCGGCGGATTCATCACCCTGTGGATTGCCGTGGAGCACGCGGACACCCTGCTTCCGGACCGGTTCAGTCGCGTCGGAATTGCGCTCCAACCGGACGCCATTCCAGGGCCCACGAGCGCAACGCTGAGCTTTCGGCTCGACAGCGAGCGTCTCTACCTGCGCGTGAGCGGCGAGACGGCAAATACACCCCTGACCCTGCGCTGGTTACATCCGACCCTGCCGGACCGGGATCAGATCAGCATTCTGCAACCGTTCGCACCGGGCGAATATGAAGCGCGCCTGCCCAATGGCTTGCGCGAACCGCGCGTGCTGCGCCTGGAAAGTCAGGCTGGCTGGGTTCTGGAAGGACGCTGGCGGCCGGGCACCGACGCCACGCGATTGGTTCCGCTGGTGTCGCGGGAAGGCTAGATCATGCCGGCATCCGACTGCTTCCACTGCGGCCAGCCGGTCCCCGACAGCGACCCCAGACATCAGGTCGTCATCCATGGCAAGGTGCAACCCGTGTGTTGCGTGGGCTGCGAAATGGCCGCGCAATGGATCGATTCGGCAGGTCTTGGCGCATATTACCGCTGGCGCACCACACCCGCCGTGGCGCCGGTCGAACCGACCGAACAGGCCCGTTTTATCGCCTACGATCGCCCGCAGGCCCAACGCAGCTTCGTCGTCACGCGACCCGATGGCAGCCTGGAGGCAGAGCTGCTGGTGGAAAACCTCAATTGTGCGGCATGTGCCTGGCTGATCGAAGGCGCACTCGGCAATGAGCCGGGCGTGCGCGGTGTCCAGGTCAATGCCGCCAATGCCCGTGTTCTGCTGCATTTAGACCCCGCCCAAACTCGCCTGAGCCGTATGTTGGAGCGGCTCGCAGCTCTGGGCTATCCGCCGCATCCCCAGAAAGCCGGTCAGGCCAGCGCCCTGCATGTGCGCGAACGACGTCAGGCGCTCAAGCGGCTGGCGGTCTCCGGGCTGGGCATGATGCAGGCGATGACCTACGCGCTGTCACTCTACAGCGGTGATTTTCATGGCATGGATCCGACTTATGCCGATTTCCTGAAACTGATCAGCCTGCTGATCACGACGCCGGTGGTGTTCTACGCCGGCGCGCCGTTTTTTCAGAAGGCCTATCGCGGGTTGCGCGTCTATCGCATCGGCATGGACATGCCGGTTTCCATCGCCATCGGCATCGCCTTCATCGCCAGCGCTCGCAATACGCTGATCGGGACCGGGCCGGTCTACTTCGATACGGTCTGCATGTTCATCTTCTTCCTGACACTCGCGCGCTTCCTGCAAGCGGCGGCGCGTGCCCGAGCCGGCGAGAGCAGCGATGCGCTGGCGCGGCTGTTGCCGGATACTTGCCTGCGAGAAACCGCCGACGGTGTCGAAACCATTACCCTGCAAGAGCTCATGCCCGGCAACCGGGTCCGGGTCGCGCCCGGCAGCGCACTGCCGGCAGATGGGCGGGTACTGGATGAAGGCGCCTGGATCGACGAATCCCTGCTGACCGGTGAATCCAAGCCGGTTTATCGGGCATGTGGCGAGCAGGTCATCGCGGGCAGCATGAACGGTACTGCAGCCTTGCGAATGGACGTGACGGCCTGCAACGCCGACACCACGATTTCGCACATCGGCCGTCTGCTGCGCAAAGCCCAGGCCGAACGGCCGCCGGATGCCGCCCAGGCGGATCGGCTGGCGGCTCTCTTCGCGCCGACGGTTCTGCTGCTGGCGGCCCTCTGCGCCTGGTGGTGGCGCGCCGACCCCGAGCAGGCCATGAACGTCGCCCTGGCCGTATTGGTGGTCACCTGCCCTTGCGCGCTGTCGATTGCCACGCCGACGGCCCTGGTCGCCGCAACCGCGCATCTGCTCACCCGCGGGGTTGTCGTGCTGCGCACGGCAGCGCTCGAAACCCTGAGCGATACGCGACACGCCATCTTCGACAAGACGGGGACACTCACTCGCGGGAAACCTCAGATCACGCATGTCCGGCTCCTGCGCGAACACATCACCCGCGAACAGGCCTTGGCTGAAGCCGCCGCGCTGGAACGCACGATCCGTCATCCTTTGGCCCTCGCATTCACCGCTGCCGCGCCGGCGGCCGAGACCGCCGACGATGTCCGCCTGATCGCCGGCGAGGGCGTCCAAGGACGCATGGGTCACCGGCGAGTGCGGCTGGGACGCGCCGACTTCACAGCCGCGTTGTGGCAATCCACACCGCCCGCGACGCCCGAGGACGCCGGATCGAGCTGGCTGCTGCTCGGTGATGATGCGGGCCCTCTGGCGTGGTTCGCGGTCAGCGATCCGGTTCGCCACGATGCGCGAGATACACTGGCCGAACTGCGCCGGTTGGGCGTTGAAAGTCAAATCGCCAGCGGCGATGCGATCCGCGCCGTTGACGCGATCGCCGATGCCGTGGGATGCGATCGGGCGCATGCACGCTTGCGTCCCGAGGAAAAGCTCGCCCTGCTTGAAACCCTGCAGACCGGGGGGACGCGTGTGCTCGCCGTGGGCGACGGCGTAAATGATGCGCCCTTGCTGGCTCAGGCCGATGTCTCCATCGCCATGTCCAGCGGCACAGCGCTGGCTCAAACCAGCGCTGACCTGATCCTCCTCCAGGACCGTTTGAGCGTCCTGCCGGATCTGATTCGCACCGCTCGGCGCAGCAAACGGATCATCCGCCAGAATCTGGCCTGGGCACTGGCCTACAATGCCGTGGCGGTCCCGCTGGCGGCGGCCGGCCTGGTGACGCCTTGGCTGGCATCCCTCGGGATGTCGATCAGTTCGGTGCTGGTCGTTCTGAATGCGCAGCGCCTCTATCGCCCGACCCGGCGATCGGTATCCGCAACGTCCGACATGGCGACGCAGCCCTCATGAACGCGATGTTCCTGTTGATTCCGTTGAGTCTGGTCCTGGTCGGCCTGGCGGTGGCTGCGTTTTTCTGGGCCGTTCACACAGGCCAGTTCGATGACCTCGACAGTCCGGCCTGGCGCATGCTGATGGATGATCCGCCCCCGCCCGACACCGATGCCGATGAGAAAGCGCCGTGAGCACCGTCATCCAGCTCGGTCTCCTGTCCGCATGGGTCGCCGGCACACTGGGCAGCGCGCACTGCCTGGGCATGTGCGGCGGCATCGCCTCGTTGGCGGGAAGCAGCGCCGCGCGCGCGCGGCCTGGCCGTATCCTGGCATTCAATGCAGGACGCCTGGGCAGCTACTCGCTGGCTGGCGCCCTAGTCGGCAGCCTGGGTTGGCAGCTTGGCGCCTTGACCGGCGAGGCACTGGCCTGGGGCGGAGCGCTCCGTCTCATGATGGGGCTGATGATGATCGCCGTCGGTCTGCATGTGGCCATCGGCTGGACGGGACTGCGGCGTCTGGAACGGCTCGGCATTCCGCTATGGCGCCGCATCGGTCCGCTGGCCCGGCGTTTCGATCCACGCCGCAGCGCCGCGCAGGCTCTGGCTTTCGGCGCGCTGTGGGGCTGGATCCCCTGCGGCCTCGTCTACAGCGCCTTGCTGACTGCACTGGTCAGCGGTAGCGCAACGGCGGGCGCGAGCATCATGCTGGCGTTCGGCTTCGGCACCCTTCCCGCCATGCTGAGCCTGGGGCTGCTCGGGCAACGATTGCAGCGCGCTCTGGCGGCCGTGGAGGTGCGCCGGCTGTTCGGCCTCACGGTCATCGGCTTCGGCGTGTGGACGGCAACGGGGCCGCTGATGATGGCCCGTCACATGGACGGTCATCCGCACAGTACGGCGTCAGCACTTGCTCCGGGTGGACATGGAGGTGGTGGCATCGGGAGCGACCTCAGCCACTGCGTGGAGTCGGGGCAGATCGAGGAGTGTCACGTCCCGACCATCCGCAGCGATTAGATCGTCTTGCTGGAATCGGGCGAACAGGCGGCTTACGGTCTCCACGGCCAACCCGAGGTAGTTGGCGATTTCACCCCGCGCCATGCTGAAGTGAAGCCGAGTCGGCGACAGGCCCCGCCCGGCGAAGCGGCTGGACAGGCTCAACAGGAACGCCGCCAGGCGCGCTTCGGCGCCCTTCTTGCCGAGGAGCAACAGCAGATGCTGCTCCTGCTGAATCTCCCGGGACAACAATCGCATCAACTGCCGCCGCAGGCCCGGCACCTGCCCACTGAGTTCATCGAGCCGCTCGAAAGGAATCTCACACAAGCTGGTATCTTCCAGTGCGACAGCAGAGCAGTCGTGAAACTCCCCGGCGATGGCATCGAAACCGACCAGCTCCCCAGGAAAATGAAAACCCGTGATCTGCTCGGCGCCATCTGCCCCCAGCGTGACGCTTTTCACCGAACCCGTGCGGATGGCGAAAATGGATTTCAAGGGATCGCCCTGGACGAACAGCGCTTTGCCGCGAGTCTTGGGGGGAAGGCGCTGTACCAGATCCTCAAGCAGACGCAGATCCGCCTGATCGATTCCATACGGCAGGCACAGCTCTCGCAAGCTGCAATTTCCGCACGCACGTTTCAGTTCCCGGAATTGCACGATTTCGGTCATTGGCGTTTTCCAGTCGACGTTCGATGCTGATGAGGGGGCCAAAGAGGCAGCGTGCGGCGGCAGGCGCCCAGAAAAACAGACTCGGATCCCGTTCAATTAGAGTCCTCTCACTTGACTCAGGTCAAGACGTACGCCGTGAAATCGCGCTCCAGAATCGATTCGTGCCGCTTTCTGCACGACGGGCTGCCAGACTGCCCGCACCAGAATGCTTCGCTCGAACTCGCCGTTCCGCTAAAATGGTCGCTTTCAGCGACCGTCCGGCGGTCGCATGGAAAAGCCGATGGAACCCCGAATCGACATCCACGGGGCAGTTCATCCTTTCACAAGCAAGGAGCACGAATGAATATCGATTTTTCCCCCGAGGAGCTGGCCTTCCAGCAGGAAGTGCGGGAATGGTTCGCGCAGAATCTACCGGCGGACCTGAAGCGCAAGACCGAGCTCGGGATCATGCTGTCGAAGGACGAGCTGGTAGCGTGGCAGCGTATCCTGAACGGCCGGGGATGGTTGGTCACCGGTTGGCCCAAGGAGTACGGCGGCCCCGATTGGACAGCCACCCAGCGCTATATCTTCGACATGGAGCGCGCCCGCGCAAATGCCCCTATTGGCCTGTCCATGGGCATCATCATGCTGGGGCCGGTGCTCATGGCCTTCGGCACGCAGGAGCAGAAGGACTACTACCTCCCCCGCATCCGCAACTGCGATGACTGGTGGTGCCAAGGCTATTCCGAACCCGGCGCCGGCTCGGACCTTGCCAGTCTCAAGACCATGGCGGTTTCCGACGGTGACGACTATATCGTCAATGGCTCCAAGATCTGGACCACCTACGGCCACTGGGCCAATCGCATTTTCTGCCTGGTGCGCACCAGCACCGAAGGCAAGAAGCAAGAAGGGATCTCCTTCCTGCTGATCGATATGGACACCCCTGGAATCGAGGTCCGTCCGATCATCTCCATCGATGGCGAACACCATCTCAACGAAACCTTCTTCACCGACGTTCGGGTGCCGAAGAAAAATCTGGTCGGCAAGGAAGGCCAGGGCTGGACCGTGGCCAAGTATCTGCTGACCCACGAGCGCACCACCATCGCAGGCGTAGCGGACAGCAAGGTCCACATGACCAATTTGAAGCGCATGGCACGTGAAAACGGCGCCAATGGCGAACCGCTGATGAACGACCCCAATCTGCGCCAGAAACTGGCCAAGGCCGAGATCAACCTGACTGCGCTCGAATACACCAACCTGCGGACCTTGGCGGCCACCGCCGCGGGCAAGGCGCCGGGGCCGGAATCTTCCCTCCTGAAACTTGACGGCACCGCTGTCCAGCAGGAACTGTCCGAACTCGGCGTGGAACTTGCCGGCCAGTACGCCTGGCCCTGGAAGGCAGAAGGCGAGGTGGGACCGGCCGAGTACGCCAGCACCATGATGCGCTACGCCTTCACCCGCGCCGCCACGATCTATGGCGGCAGCGACGAGGTACAGAAAAATGTCATCGCCAAGATGATTCTCGGTCTGAACTTCAAGTAAGGATACGCTGATATGGATTTCAATCTGTCTGAAGAACAAAAGCTCATTCGCAACGCGGTCGACAAGTTCATCCGCAATGATTACAGCTTCGATGCACGCAAGAAGGTTCTGGCCGAAGAAAATGGATTCAGCCGAGCTCATTGGCAACAGTTCGCGGATATGGGCTGGCTGGGCATTCCCTTCGCCGAAGAGCAAGGCGGCTTGGGCGGCGGCATCGTCGACATCGTTCAGGTCATGGAAGCATTCGGCACCGGCATGGTGCTCGAACCCTACCTCAGCGCCATCGTGCTCGCCGGCGGCCTGATTGCGCGCAACGGCAGTGATGCGCAGAAAGAAAGCCTGATTCCCGCGTTGATTGGCGGGGAAAAGCTGCTCGCCGTGGCCTACACCGAGCAGGAAAGCCGTTTCAACACCGCCGATGTCCAGACCCGCGCCGAAAAGAACGGCGCAGGCTATGTACTCAACGGTGAAAAGGCCGTCGTGCTGGGCGCCGCTTCCGCGGATGTGCTGATCGTCTCTGCCCGGACCAGTGGAGAGCGCCTGGACACGAACGGGATCTCGCTGTTCCTGGTCGATACCAAAGCGGCAGGTGTCGAGATCAAAGGCTTTCGCACAATGGACGGCAGCCACGCTGGCAACGTGCGGCTGAACAACGTTCAGGTCAACGCCGATGCACTGGTCGGCAGCGAAGGTGCCGGCTTCGATGCGCTCGACGAAGCAGTCGATCATGCCACTGTGGCGGCCTGCGCCGATGCCCTGGGTGCCATGCACGCCGCAATGCGCAAAACGGTCGACTACCTCAAGACCCGCAAGCAGTTCGGCGTCCCCATCGGCTCCTTCCAGGCGCTGCAGCATCGCGCGGTGGATCTGTTCACCGCTGTGGAAGCATGCCGCTCCATGGTGCTGATGGCCAGCCTGAAAGTGACGGATTCCGATCCGGTCGCGCGACGCATGGCGGTATCAGCTGCCAAGCAGTTCGTGGGCGAAAAAGCGCGTCTTATCGCCCAGCAGGCAGTTCAGATGCATGGCGGCATCGGCATGACCGAAGAACTGGATATCGGTCATTACTTCCGCCGGCTGACCATGTTCTGCTCGCAGTTCGGAACCACTGACTTCCACCTCAAGCGGTATGCCGACTTGATGGCTGCTGCGGCGTGAGTCTTGGCGGGATGCGGCTCCCGGGTCGCATCCCGCTTTCCGGCTTGCCGCGACTCTTCCGTTCGCTCCGTCCGCTACGGCAGGAAAGGGGGCTCCAAATCCAGCAACGACTCCGCCACCTGGCGGTCGCGATCCTGCTGGGATTCTCGCATGCAAGCCTGGGCGTCGACTCGCAGCGACTCACGCCTGCTGGCGATGCTGCGGAACCGCCTTTTCGGTGGGGATTGGTGGCCTATCATGTCGATCTGCCCGGTTACGAACTGACGCTTTCCGACATTGACCGAATGGCCGATGCGGGCATTCGGTGGCTAAGCATCGATCTGGCGTGGTCCCGCATTCAGCCCGATCCGCAATCGCCCTTTGATTTCGCTTTCTTCGACCTCCTCGTGGATGCCGCGCGCCAACGCGGTCTCGCGGTCGTCGGGAAAATTGGCGCCGGTTACAATGGCAACCGCCCGATCGCGCCAGCTTGGACGCGGAATCTGGACGAAGCGGACTATCTTGCTGCCTTGGAAGACTATGCCGAAGCAACCACCCGCCACTTCGCGGATCGGATCCACAGCTTCGCGGTGGAAAACGAGTTCAACATCCCCAACGTCCACAGTCTCATCGGCTGGCGTGTCGGCGTTTGGACGCCGGATTTCATGAATCGGGTGATGCAGACACTCGCTCATGCCGTACACACCCAGGCCCCTGGGGCTGAGCTGATCATCAGCGTCACACCGTTGGCCTTTTTCGAATCCGGCATCGAACGCATGAACCGCCTGATCGACTACGATGTGGTCGGAATCCACACCTATCCGGCGGGTTTTGTTCCCGATCTGGCACTGGTCGACAGCATCAAGGGCCAAATCGCACGCGCGCGTCAAGCCAGCGGCGGACGGCCCATCCTCATTCTGGAAACCGGCATGCACACCGAAAAGCCGCCCTGGACCGAAACCCTGCAGGCGGACTACCTCGAGGCCGTGAGTCAGGCCAGCCGTCAAGCCGGTGCGATCGGCATCTTCTTCTACCAGTATTTGGATAACCGCAATGAGGCGGGACGCGAACGATATTTCGGCTTGGTCACATCCGATCGAACGCCCAAAGCCGCATGGCAGCGCTATCGAAGCCTCATCGCTCGCGAAGTTGAACGGGATGCGGGATCGGCTGCGCAACCAGCAGATCGAAGAGAAGCTTCTTCATCATCACGATAAATCCGATGATGAATCCAGCTGTTGCCGGGAGATTACCGCCAACTGCAAACTGGATCCCGCCCGCGAACTCCAGCACCCAGCCGATGCCGGCTGCTGCGCCAGCTGATTCAGCCCGTAGACCCCGCAAGCCACTCAACCCGTCACCCAACAGCATGAGTGCGACGGGCGCTGCGCACCACAGCAAGCGCTTCCAATGCCGGAAGGCCACCAGCATGTAGGCTCCGGCACCAATCAGCCAGGGGAGAAGCGATATTTCAGGTCCTGCAATTGTCGCCCCGAACACGATGGCGTCGATCCGCAGACGGAATACGTGAAACAGACCAATCTGCATCATGGTCGTGAAAAGCTGCGCGGCCAGCAGGGTCACGACCAATCCCAGCGTGACCGCGAAAGCCCACAGGCGTTCGCTGAAATGCACGGTCTCACGGCCCACAGCGCTAGCGCGTTGGCCTTTGACCTGCTCAGGCAGTTTTGCGGAGGCTCGGCCGCGCATCACCATGCGTGAACCGCAGAATTTCGTCCGCTGCACCGACATGCCCGCCCAGCGCCCGAATCTGCCGGCTCAATCGGGAGGCGTTACGCTGGTAATGCTCGTGGGTGAGGATGTCATTCACCGCAGCACGAAGATTCTCCACCGTGAGATGCTCGGGCTTGATCATGAGCCCCGCACCTTGCTTGCGAATACGGCGTGCATTGAAGGCCTGCTCGAACTGTTGCGGCACCATGACCAGCGGCACGCCGAAATAGGTGCTTTCATTGATGCTGTTCATGCCACCGTGGCTCACGAACACCTGCGCGCGCTTGAGGATGTCCAGTTGCGGTACGCGATTGCGAACCAGGAAATTGGCGGGAATTGGACCCAGCGCAGCGATATCCGTGTTTTTGCCGACCGACATGACGACTTTGCACGGCAGATCGGCCAACGCCTTGAAACATTTGAGGTAAAAATCCTGCTTGGCGTTATGGACCGTTCCCAAGGAGACATACACCAAGGGTGTCCTGCCCCCCCAGTTGGCGGGCAGGTCCATGGCTGGATCGCGCCCTTCCGGGATGGATGCACCCACTAGGACATAGTGCTTCTTCAGCATTTTCGGCATGGGCTGGGATGCCGGCCCCAGAAAAACGAGATTCAGATCGCCTTCATTGATAAAGATATCGAAGCCATGATGAATCAAATTGCGATATTTCACGCCGACGGATTTCAACAGATTTATCACACGGCGCCGAGTGCGCAAAACCTGCGGCGTCATCATGGTGATATCCCGGGCGACCTTCATCAGCAGCGCTGGATCGCTCATGAGCAACAGTGGTGAACTGACGATCGTGGTGACCAGACAAATTCCCGGGACACCCAGCCGCTTGGCCAAATATTTTCCAAACATGCAGCAGGAGTCGTAGAGAATATAATCTGGCTTGTCTTTCTCCATCACTTCGACCAGGCCGGTCAGGGCACGTTCGGCATGATCCAGCATCATGAAGGTCGCTGCGCCCAAGGAAGTGGCCACCTCTGCACTATGCTGATACTCGAAAAATGGATGATAGGTGCGAAACGTCGCGCCCAGCGCCTCGAATTGCAGGCGACTGTCTTCTCCCGCGTAATAGATGACCCGCTCGCCGCGAGCGATCAGTTCAGACACCAACCCAACGGTGGGGTTGATATGTCCGGCCGCACCGGGCAGATTGAAAAGAACGGCTGTGCTCATCGCATCTACTCTACTTCTCGTAATTCTCGATTCTGGGACACGGTTTCATGACCGAAGGAATCGAGCCTGCGGCACCGTTATTCATACCGCGCCTTTTCACTGCATCGGCAGTCGTCGCTAGACATGAAGGGGGACCCTAGCAAGGACCGCCACTCGCACGCCACGCGTCTGCTTTTGGAGACACTTGGAGCCGCCATGGGTCAGCACTAGCGCCACCCTGCAGGGCGTATCGTGTCGGACTGGGAAAGAAGCGGCCGAGAATCACTTACCCCATCGCAGCCGATAGGGCGTTGACGAGGCGCTTCAGATCATCATGCACCGGGGCACGTCCCCCCAGTTGCTGTAAATCCGTCTCGCGAAACTTGCCAGTTCGCACCAAGACCGCTTGCAAGCCGGCATCGAGTGCGCCCAGCACATCGGCCTGGACATCATCTCCGACCATCATGACCGATGCAGGCGGAAGACCCATTTGAGCGCACGCTTCGAGAAAAATACCGGGGGCAGGTTTGCCCAATGTCTCGGCTCTACAACCCGCGGCATACTCGAGGCCGGCGACGAAAGCCCCGGCATCCAAGTTCAATCCATCGTCACTCATGAAGTAGCGGTTGTTCGCAATGGCAATCAGAGGCGCCCCATCCACCAGCAAGCGCAGCGCCGTGTTCAGCCGGCGGTAGGTAAAATATCGGCCGGCATCACCCACAACGACGGCATTCGGCATCCGCGTGTTCAAGCCAACGAAATCGGGCCGAAGGTGTGGATGAATCAGAAAATAGGGGCGCAGACACCGTCTTTCCAGAACGGCCCGTGTCGCCAATGGCGCGGTGAGCAATTCGGCCGCCGGAATATCGAAACCCATCCGCGCGAGGTGATCCAGCAAAACCGCATGGGGCGTTCGACTGGTGTTGGTCAAAAACCGCAACGCCAATGGCAAACGCCGCAGTTGTGCCAATGCTTCGCGGGCCCCGGGCAGTGGTGTGCTGCCGACGTGCAGCACACCACTCAGGTCCAGTACACATCCTCGAACTGCAGGCAAATGCCGTTCCACGGCCGTTCCAGTCCAGTCCTATCGGGACGAATCCCGTGGATGGTCGCTGTAGGGTTGCCGCAACTCCACAGGCTCCACGGCTCGCGCGCTTTTAATGCGAATGTTGATCATCTCGACGAATATCGAGAACGCCATGGCGAAATAGATGTAACCCTTGGGTACATGGAACGAGAGTCCTTCAGCCACGAGCACCATGCCGATCATGATCAGGAAACTCAGCGCCAGAATCTTTACCGATGGATGTTGGTCAATGAAATTACTTATCGGATTGACCGCCACCAGCATGAACAAGACAGCCACCATGACTGCGATCACCATGACGGGGATATCATTGACCATGCCGACCGCCGTGATCACGGAGTCCAGCGAGAACACGATATCCATGATCCCGATCTGGAGAATCACGGCAGCAAACCCGCCCATGGCTTTGGCATCGCGGTCGCCTTCAGCGCCTTCGAGTTTGTCGTAGATCTCCAAAGTCGCCTTGACGAGCAAGAACAACCCACCACCCAATAGAATCAGATCACGCCCAGCCAGCTCGAAACCGGCGATCGAGAAAAGTGGCTTGGTCAGCCGCACCATCCACGCTAACGACAACAGCAGCAGGATACGTGTGACCAGTGCAACCAACAGACCCAGCTGACGCGCACGGGGCCGCTGGTTGGCAGGCAGCCGATCGGACAGGATGGAAATGAAGACGATGTTGTCGATTCCCAACACGATTTCCAGAAGAATCAGGGTTACCAAGGCCACCCAGGCTTCCGGATTGTTCACCCACATCAGCCATTCGGTCATACGGTGTGTCCGTCCCACTCAGTCCAGTTAAAATTGGCCCGCCGATCGCCTACGACCGCCCTATCGTGACGGCATCCGTGCGGTTGGCGGGAATCGGGGCACCATCGAGCCCGTTCTTCGTATACGGCCCATGGTAACCAATCACGGCCTCACATCGCGCATCAGAGCCAGGCTCAGTACATGCAGAAAAACGTCCGACCCACTGCGGCGCCCATCGATACCCTAATCGTCGGGAGCGGACTATCCGGCGCGCTGATGGCATTGGAACTCAGCCGCGCTGGACACCGGATCACCATGGTTACCGCAGCCGGCCGGCCCAGTGCCTCGCACGCGGCCGGGGGACTCATGAACCCGTTCACCGCACCGCGCCTGGCGCCCATGCGCGATCTCATTGCACGATCCACGGCCGCCCGCCAGTATTATGAACGATTAGGCCACGAACTGGGCCACTCCTTGATTACGCCGACGAGCGTGCACCGTCTGTGCCAAAGCGCTTCCGAACGCGCTCGCGCGCAATCGACTCGCCATCCGTGGCTGGGGCCATGGTTCGAAACACCGCCCATTGCCGAATTCAGGGCACCATTCGGCGGCTTGGAAATCCACAACGCCTGGCGATTGGATCTTCCAACCATGTTGGCATCGGCAGCCGGACGAGTCGACGCCTATGGCCATCAACTTCCGGATCCATTCGATTGGTGCCGCATCGATCCGCGAAATGGCTGCATCATGTGGCGCGGCCGTCCGGTCGGCTGCGTGCTGTCGTGCGAAGGCGCCGGCATCACCCGTAATCCCTACTGGGACGGATTGCCACTTCAACCTAATGGCGGCGAAAGCCTGATTGTTCGGCTCTCGGCGGAGTGGTCCACTGCCGTCAGCGCCGGGATCACGCTGCTTCCTCTTGGAGAGCGCCGCTATTGGCTCGGCGCAACCCATCAACCCGGACATTCCGCCGCCGGGCCGACGAACGCTGGACGGCATCAGCTGCTCCAGCGACTACAGGATCATGTCACTGTTCCGCTAACGATCGATGTGCTCGCCCATCACGCCGGAACCCGCATGGCAACACCCGATCGTGAGCCGGTCCTGGGCCGCCACCCGAGGTGGTCTTGGCTCGCCATCTTCAACGGACTGGGCAGCCGCGGCATCCTCCGTGCGCCTGATAGCGCGCAGCAGCTGACCCGACACCTGACGGGCGGCGCCCCCCTTCCCGCTGCAGTGGATGTGCACCGTTATGCCACCCGACTCGCCGCGCCCTGAAGCGTTGATTCGTGCCGTTCATCGCCGGTTGGCTACATGGGTTCAACCCGGCGATGTGGCGCTTGACGCGACCTGCGGCAACGGTCACGACACGGTTCATTTGGCACGACTGGTCAGTGCGCATGGCCAAGTTCATGCCATCGACATCCAGCCGGAGGCCATTGCGGAAACCCGGGCTCGCCTCTTATCCAGCAATCTCGCAGCCCGCGTTCGACTCCATCAGGGCAACCACGCCTGTCTGCCTGACCTTTTGCCCCCGGAATTACGTGGTCAGCTGCAAATCGCCGTATTCAACTTGGGATACCGGCCTGGATCGAACCATTGCATCATCACGCGACCCACCACCACCTTGATGGCGTTGCAAGCATGCACCCAATGGCTCAGCGACAATGGCGCGATAAGCATCATGGCTTACCCCGGTCATCCCGGCGGGGACCTTGAGGCCCATGCGGTGGCTCGATGGAGCGAATGTCTGCCTGAGCGAGACTGGCGCGTCTGGTGGACCTGTCCACCATCCAAACGCCGACCCGCGCCACGCTGGGCGTGGATCAGCCGGGCCACCCTCGACCCTAGAGAGGTCGAATTAGGCCCGAAGTAACGTCAAACCCTGTCGCTCTAGGTCACCTCGGGGAAGCGAAACGGCGGGCGGAACGTCTCACACCGCGCTTCCGATCTGCAATCCTAATAATTGGCATAAGCATTGCTGGATAGAAAGCGCATGGACGCACAACACACAACCGGCCTTTGAGACAACAGAACAACAAGCATCCCTGTTCTCCCAACCACATGCTTTGCCCCCACAACCAAGGGGGCTTTCTTTTGCTTGCGATCGTCGGCATGCGGCGCGTGACAGCGTTCCGTCGCAAGAGGTCGATTACTCGGCTTATTCCAATGCCCCGACGGATGCCCAACACATGGCTCATCACGGAACCGACCGGTTCAGGGCGATGCCGTCATGTCAGTCTCATCCAAGGGGACCGAAAAGCCTGCCCGCTTGCTCGCGCTCCTCAAGGCACCCAGGAGTTCGTCATCCGGTTCACCATCCAACGGCAGCTGCGCGTCACGCAAGAAGGCATGGATGGCCGCACGGGTTTCCCCGCCAACCACGCCGTCGATGCTCGTGATGTTGTAGCCGAGCAATTGGAGATGGCGCTGAATTTCCCGGCCATCGGCGCGGCGATAGCGGGTAACGCGCGGCGCCTTTGCATGTAGGGGCTCCCCACCCGCCAGCCGATCAGCCAACAGTCCGACCGCCAAGACATAGCTGGTCGATGCATTCCACCGCATGATGACTCGGAAATTGGGATACGTGATGAAGATGGGCCCGCGTTTGCCCGCGGGCGCCAGCAGCGAGACCGAATCGGCACGTTCAGGCAGGCGGGACCCATCCAGACGGCGAACACCAAGTTGGTTCCACTGCTCAACCGGCTTGCGTTGACGATAGCCACCATAAGCCAAGACGGCAGGATCGCGCACCATCACCTCCTCGCCCCAGCGATCGCCTGGACGCCAACCCATGCGGCTCAGGTAGTTCGCTGCCGATCCCAGAGCATCGGGCAGGCTGCGCCACAGGTCGATGCGGCCATCGCGATCATAGTCCACCGCATAATGGCGCATGGTGGTCGGCATGAACTGCGCATGTCCCATGGCGCCGGCCCAGGAACCTCGCAGATCGGCCAGATTCAGGCGACCCTCGTCGACCATCGCCACCGCATCGACGAATTGCCGGCTGAACATGCGGCTACGTCGGGCATCGCAAGCCAATGTTGCGAGCGCGTCCAAGGTCGGAATGTCGCCGAAGTAATTCCCGAAATTGGTTTCCAAGCCCCATAACGCTACCAGGTACTCCGGGGGTACCCCGTACTCTGCATGGAGGCGCATCAACAGGGGACGGTGCTGCTCCAGAAGTGCCTGCCCGTTTTGCAGGCGCGTCGGACTGATGCTGCGTTCGAGGTAGTTCCAGAACGTCGAGACAAACTCGCTTTGCCCCCCTCGATCAGTGCGCACAACATCGGGGCGCTCTTTGATGGTCGCAAAAGCGGTTGCCAGTGTCTCCGACCGAACGCCCGCCTGACGCGCCTGATTGCGCAGATCACTCAAGCAAACTGCGAAGGAGTCGGACGCGCTCCCGACTCCGGACATGCAGGCAAGAAGAGACGCCATCAGGATTACAATCAATTGTTTATACATGAAACTTTCCGTTCAGTCTGCGCACGCGAAACCCACGAATTGCTGACCATACCGGCGCGGCTGTGCGATGGCAAACGTTGCCGGAGCGCCTTTGAACGCGACAGAGGCATCTATTTTGCTAGAAAAAATCTACCAGTCACCTGAACCAACCGGAAGACGCGCGATATGGTCAAAAATCCGGAATCACAGTTGGGAATGGTCTTATCAGCGCAACAGCCCATCGGTGCGATGACGCTATCATCGACAATACAAACCTGAATAACGCCAATAGCGAATCTACGATTAGGGGGTTCCAAGTGAATCGAAACAGCCATACGACGTGCCTGAAACGCCTGTCCCTGTCATCGCTCATGGCCGGTCTGCTTTGCTGGTGCATCGTCTCTCCGGGCTACGCCGCAACGTCCTGCCCCGCGGCCGGAACTGTTCCGCCGGACTTCCAATGGGGACTGGTCGCCTATCACGTCAACTTCCCGGGTTATGAACTGCAACCCGAGGATCTCGAGCGCATGGCACAAAATGGCATCCAGTGGATCCGCATCGATTTCGCCTGGGGCCGCATCGAACCCGAGCAGGGTGCGCTGTTCGATTTCAGCTACTTCGATATGTTGGTGGAAGCCGCCCATGCGAACGGAATCCGCATCGCAGGGACGCTCGGGAACGGCTACAACACCCGTGTTCGCCCAGTCTCGCCGCTGTGGACCCGGAAAATGATTGGGCCCCACTATGTGGCAGCCTTGACCCGCTATGCCGATGCAGTCGTGGAACGCTACGCAGACGATGTCGATGTCTGGGGACTGGAAAACGAGTTGCACATCGCGTTCATCCATGTCCTGCTGCAATGGCGAGAGGGTCTGTTCCCGCCGATCATCAACCGGGAAATCCTGCGTACGCTCTCCCAGGCTGTGGAACGCCACGACCCCGATTCGGAAATCGTGCTGACCATCAGCCCCGGCTTCCCGGGCTGGCAAAGACATATCCGGGAATCGGCCGAGCGTTTCCGCTTCGATGCCGTTGGGCTCTACTCTTACCCATCGTTCAATGCCGGTGCCCCACCGGTCGGTTTCGAAAACCTGGTCACGAACCAAATCAAGGAGGCGCACGCAGCCAGTGGTGGAAAGGACGTCATGATCTTTGAGACCGGCTACCAAACGCCGCCGGACGATCCTCAGACGCCGGAGGATGAAGGCACGCAGCTGCGCGAGCAGCAGGCGACCTATATCGAAACCATGGTTCGGTCAGCCATCGACGGCGGCGCCAAGGGTGTTTATTTCTACCAGTATCTGGATAATCCCGATGAACTCATCCCGCGGGAAGAAGTATTCGGATTGGTGGAGCCCGACCGGACACCGAAGCCCGCATGGACACGGTATGGCGACATCATCGAAGCTTGCACGACGCCTGCCCCCTGAGTGTCGATCGGAGCCTGTCCGACAAACCCAAGTCTCTTTTCCATCTTTGCATTGAACCCCGCGTGAGGAGTTTGGGATGAGAAGAAACAAGATTCGGTGGCTTGGACGGAGCCGGATCATGCGAGCAACCGCCATGGCCGGCTTGGGACTGACGACCGCCACGGCAGCCCTTGCGGATTGTTCGGACGCGCGTGGAATCAGCCTACCTGAAAGTGCCGAGCTTTCCAGCTACTCGGGCTACTACGTCGGGGGAGACGGGTGTTTCTATGATCCGCACAGTATCGATGTCATGACGGTTCCGCCCGCCGTCGGTGCTTCCGGCATGCGGGACGAGCGGCTCATCTTCGTCAATGGCGCGAATCCCAAGGCTGGCCGCGAGCCCTACTTTCTGAAACTGCTGGCCGAAGCACGCGACATCCCGACCGTTGGCGTGCTGAATACCCAGACCGACGAGAACCTCAGCTCCCCACCCACCATCAAGGGTGTATCCGCAGTCAAGACCCTTGAATCGCTGATGCTGCAAGCGCTCGAAACCGGTAGTGACCTGCTGGTGCGGGGAGGCAGCGGTGGCGCTAGTGTCGTTTCCGTGGCGCTTGTTCGGACCAAGATGCGCTGGGCGGCTCGTCACCCCCGCCCCCGCAAGCTGGATGACACCCTACGACAGCTCAAGGTAGAAACTTTTGGGGGGGTGGGTTTTTTCTACCCGGACGGCCCCAGCTACGTGCACTATGCGAATCTGAAAGACCCGAACGCACAACGCCTGGGGGTACTCAACCCACTGGTCAAGCCGGGGCAGGGAGCCGTGATTGCCTTGTTTCAGGATACCTTGGCGCCACTCGAAGCGGACTACGAAGTCCTCACCCCAGAGAACGAAATCATTCTGTCACACCACGGATTCGGCGTTTATAACGCGAATCAGCGCGACTTCGATCGTCTCTACCGGTTTTCGCCCAAAATCCTGCCGTATCGCTTCGTTCCGCTGATCAGCAAGTCATCCTGAATCCGGCAGGGCTCGAAGAAGACACCGTAACAGCGCTACAGGACGACCTCGAATCCCTCGAATTTCGGCGGCCCCAGGTACATCGAACGGTTCGATCCCCCGGCGTTGGCATGAGCCTTTCGGAATGCCTCCGAATGGGTCCATGCCTCGAATGCGGCGCGCGACGCCCAGATTGAATGCGACGCGAACAGCGTATGGTCATCTTCGGACGAGCCGCGCAGCAGATGGAATCCCTGAAAGCCGGGCACGCCCTGCAAATGACTGTCACGCTCGCGCCACAGCGTCTCGAACGCTTCCTCTTCGCCGCGGGCGATCTTGAAGCGATTCATGGCGATGAACATCACTTTATCTCCAAAGAGAAACAGGCAGCCCCGGGAGATTCCCGCGCCGCCTCCGGAGCGACGGCGCGGACCGATTCAGCTTACTTCTTGGCCTTCATCAACAGGCCCATCTCTTCCATGGCACTGCCCGGGATAATGTAACCTTCGGTATCACGAATTTCATCAAAATGATCGCGAATATACTCGATTGTCATACTATCCGGGTTAAAAACCCCTTTTGTGGCGCCTATAAAGATACGCCCCACCCGCCCGGCAGCGGCCGAATAGATCTCGCCGTTGACCTTGCACGACTCATGGCAAAGATAGGCGACGATCGGCGAAACAAGCTCCGGTTCCATACGAAATTGGGTGGCCATGGGCCCCATGAGTTCCTCGGTCATACGAGTCTTGGCGCCCGGCGCGAGGACGTTGGCCTTGATGTTGTATTTCTGGCCTTCCTGCTTGAGCACATTGGTGAAACCGACGATGCCCATCTTGGCCGCGCCATAATTGGTCTGGCCGAAATTGCCGAAGATACCGGCTGCCGAGCTGGTGTTGACGATGCGACCATACTTCTGCTCGCGCATCAGCTCCCAGGCTGCTTGTGTCACCCAAAAGGCGCCCTTCAGGTGCACGTCCAGGACCGGATCAAGGAATTCCGGCGACATGTTCTTGAAGGACTTGTCGCGAAGAATACCCGCATTGTTGACCACGATGTCCACGCGACCGAAGGCGTCCAGCGCGGTCTTGATGATGGCCTGCCCGCCCTCAACGGTGGAGACGCTGTTGCGATCGGCCACGGCCTCGCCGCCGGCTTCCACGATCTCCGCTACCACCCGCTCGGCCGCCGTGGCTGACGAGCCTGACCCGTCGACGGCACCGCCGAGATCGTTGACCACCACCTTGGCGCCGCGCGAGGCCAGCAACATGGCATGCGCGCGTCCCAAACCATTGCCCCCACCGGTCACCACTGCGACCCGCCCGTCATAACGCAACATATCGGACATTTCCCTGTCTCCTTGTCAGTTCTTAAATTGACCACCATTCGGTGAAATGCCACCGGGGTGACGCTTAACGATAGTGACCCGGGCACCCACAGGCAAGCGCCCGCCAGCGGATGTTATTCCAGGATATCGCGCCCATGGCGCGGCTGAATCGGACGATTGTTGTGTCCACCAACGAGCTGGGCCAACCGCGCCACCTGGGTAGACGCGACGGTGGGATGCGACTTCAGAATGAGCCACAGCACGCCCTCCGAACAGGGCGGTGTGGTCAGCGACCCACTGAGGCGAAAATAGCCCCTGCTTTGCGGCAACAGTTCCCGGGGATCGATGAGTCGACCGGCATCCAGCGTCGCGCCGGCCTCTTCAGGCATCGCCGGCCACAGGGATTCGAGGATGGGGAGCGATGGACCTGAATCGAAAAGGACCGCGACCACTGCCAGATGACCCGCCTCATCCTGGTGAACGAAATGGGCTTCCAACGGAAACGCATGGCCTTTGATGTGGTGCTCGCTCGGCGCATGGAAATGAATCTGCTGCAAGTGATACCGGTGCCCGTCCAGAACGAAGCTTTCGTCCTGCTCACCCGCCGGCGAAATCTGCATCGCATGTCCGGTATTGACGATTTGTGCCGGCATGGGTACGTAATGCCAATCGAGGGGATGCAATGCCGCCGAAACAGGGCGTTCCACATCGACCGGCGACTGGCTGTGTCCGCTCCGACAGGTCTCATACGCCGACGACAGCGCCCCCCACTGCGATGGACCGTAGGGTCCGTTTTCAACGTAATCCCAGTGGGGCGCCGCCGCGGTCAGCACCGGCAGCGCCACCAGCCCGACGCTCACGGCCACCTTGACGCCATGGTTAGACCGGACACGATGCATCGACGAACGAGAACGCATGGCGACTATCCTCCCTTGTCAGAGCAGGACCCAGAATGCTTGCCCGCAATGACGAAATACCGAGATCTTACCCCGGTCAGTCCAGCACAACGCCGTGATTCGAGAGCGAGGCGTCATCCGGACCATCCGGGTGCAACAGCTCCTTGACCACCGTTGTGGCGAACGCTCCCGGCGGCAGCGTGAACGACAGCATGAGCCCGGAATCCTGCCAGCAGAAACGGGCCTCACGGGGGAACACGCGCAAAGCCCGACGATCCTGGCGCAACCCAACACGCGCCAAGCCGGTAGCCAGCTCCGGATAGGTCGCCACCAACCCATTCTCCAACGCCCGAACAGCGCCATCGGCTGCCGATTCCCCAGCGCCCCACAGCGGGCCGGTTGGGTGCAGCTCTCCATCCCGTATCCGCACCGCGATCTCATCAGCCGATTCATCCGGCCCGTACACGAACCAACTGCCACGACCCTCGAGTTGCAGGACATCGCCGATCCGGGCGACATCCCACGACTGATCCTTCACACGATGTGCGAGAAGCTGGTTGAACAAGGCGCTCCGCGCCGCTGAAAGCAGCAGATCGCGCTGCGAACGGCGCGGCGGACGCCCGCCGGCAAACCAGGCCAGCGCTCGCGACACATTGCTGCCACCTTCTCCAAACCGCTGGGGGCCGAAATAATTCGGTACTCCACCGGCCATGATTTGCTGCCAGCGCGCCTCTGCAGCCTCCCGATCTCCCTGCACATTGCGGATATGCAACTGAAATCGATTTCCGGCGAGCGTTCCGATTCGCAGCTTGCGCCGATGCGGCACCACCGCCAGGATCCGGAGCCGATCCGCGAGCAGCGCAGCGAGCCCCGCATGCCAGTTGGGCTCTTCCCGTCCCGCCAGATCGACCGAAAACCATTGACGGGCGACGGCCCGACGATCCTTTCGCCCGCCGTATCCCACCGCATGACGTGCGACACCCGCCACCTGCGCCAAGGCGTCAGCCACCTCACTGGTGTTGAGCAAGCGTTTCTCAATGTGAATGAGGCGGTGCTGACCCTCGCCATCGGGTTCGAAACCGAGTACCTCTTCGACGAGGAAATCTTCGGGCGCCACTCGCAGTTGTCCGCGCAAAGGCGGCAAACCGTATGCGCCGGGCAACCAATCGACGTTGCCCAGAAGCGCCGATGCAATGGGTGTCCATGCCTCGCAGGCGATCTCCGTGGCCTCAGCGCACGACGCAGGCTCAGTCATTGACGATCTCCTGGAGCAAGGCCACAGCGTGCACGGCGATGCCTTCGCGTCGCCCGATAAAGCCGAGTCCCTCGGTAGTGGTTGCCTTGATATTGACCCGATCCTCGCGCAGACCGAGATCTTCCGCAATCGATGCTCGCATCGCCGGAATGTGTGGCGCCATCCGCGGTGCCTGGGCCACGATGGTGATGTCAACATTGGCGGGCCGCAAGGCGCGCGCTGTGATCAACAAGCGCACCTTGCGCAGCAGCTCACGGCTATCGGCATCGCGCCACTGTGGATCGGTGTCGGGAAAATGCTGGCCGATATCGCCCAGGCCAGCGGCGCCAAGGAGCGCATCGCACAAGGCATGCAAGGCCACATCGCCGTCCGAATGGGCGATCAGACCGCGTTCGTGGGTAATGCGCACACCGCCCAATGTGACAAACGTGCCGGGGCCGAATGCATGAACGTCGAAACCGTGACCGATTCGCATCATTTCCTCTCGGCCGGATCCCCGGCATGTGGATCATGGCGAACGCTCAGAACGGCCTCGGCCAGAGCAAGGTCCTCAGGATAGGTGATCTTGAGGTTGTCGGCCCGGCCGGGCACTAGCCGAACGGCATGACCGGCACGCTCCATGGCCTGCGCTTCGTCGGTGACCGGAACCCGCTCACGCGCAGCGCTGGTCAGCGCTGCGCGCAAATGGTCCAGACGAAAGATCTGGGGCGTCAATGCCCGCCACAGGCCACTGCGGGATACGGTTTGAACCACCTGTCTCCGGCTGTCCGCCCGTTTGAGGGTATCCGCCACCGGCGTTGCAAGGATGCCGCCTGAAAAGGCCGGATTGTGCGTGCATTCGATCAGCCGGCTCAAATCTTCGGGATGCAGGCAAGGACGCGCAGCGTCGTGCACCAGTACCCAATCATTGCTTTGTGCCCGCTTGGCCAGCGCATCCAGTCCACAGAGCACCGAATCCTGCCGCTCCGAACCGCCGATGACCCGCTCGATGGCCGGATGCGCCAACTCCGGCAGGCTGTCAACCTGCTCATCCTGCGCGCTCACCACCAGCGCGATGCCGCGGATTCGCGGCTCGGCCAGCAGTGCCTGCAATACCCATCCGAGTATCGGCTTGTTCAGCAGCTGAATATATTGTTTGGGGCGATCGATTCCCATGCGCGAGCCAAGTCCCGCAGCCGGAACGATGGCCCATACGTCGGTGGGATCAACGGCGGGACGGGCGCTTATCATCGGGTTTATGCACGAATTGGTAGAACGTTTCACCTTCGCCGACCATACCCAATTCCCGCCGCGCGCGCTCCTCTACGGCTTCCAGTCCCTGCTTGAGATCACGGACCTCAGCGGCGAGGACATCATTGCGTTCGGCAAGTGCCTCATTGTCGGCCGCCTGGCTTGACACCATGCGCCCCAGCCTGACCCACTGGCGCAATCCGTCGGGCGCGATCCAGATCTGGTAGTGGAGGACCACCAACAGGCCGATCAAAAACAAGCCCAGGCGACGCGCCACCCGCCCTCCTTCCAAGACCGTGTCGTTCCGAACGGGGCAACAGCCGTCTACGACCTCAGTGTTTCAAACGCCGTGGGAAAGCACCCATGCCGGGATACTGGGCGCGGGCACCAAGCTCGGCCTCGATACGAAGCAAACGGTTGTATTTGGCGACCCGATCGCTGCGGCACAGCGAGCCGGTCTTGATCTGGGTGGCCGTGGTCGCCACCGCCAGATCAGCAATGGTATCGTCCTCGGTCTCTCCGGACCGGTGAGAGACCACCGCTGTGTAGCCCGCGTCGGTCGCCATGCGGATGGCCGCGAGCGTTTCACCGAGCGTCCCAATCTGGTTCGGCTTGATCAGGATGGCGTTGGCGATGTTCTTCTCGATCCCTTCAGCCAGAATCGCCGTGTTGGTGACGAACAGGTCGTCACCGACCAGCTGCACCTTGTCGCCCAGCCGCTGGGTCAGCAGTGCCCAGCCGTCCCAGTCGCCCTCGGCCATGCCGTCCTCAATGGACAGGATGGGGTAACGCTCGACCAGTCCGGCCAGATAGTCGCAGAATCCGGCGGCGTCAAAGGATTTTCCCTCGCCTTCCAGCTGATAGCGGCCGTCCCGGAAGAACTCGCTGCTGGCCACGTCAAGCCCGAGGTAGATGTCCTTGCCGGGCGTGTAACCTGCGCGCTCAATGGCTTCCAGGATGGTCTGAAGCGCCTCCTCATTGGAGCCGAGGTTGGGGGCGAAACCACCCTCATCGCCCACCGCTGTGGCCAGCCCGCGGCCATGCAAAACCTGCTTGAGGTGGTGGAACACTTCTGTGCCGTAGCGCAGAGCTTCGGCAAAGCTGGGCGCACCCACCGGCAGGATCATGAATTCCTGCAGATCGACATTGTTATCGGCATGCGCGCCGCCGTTGATGATATTCATCATCGGAACCGGCATACCGGTGGCCTGCGCACCGCCGAGATAGGCATACAACGGCTTGCCGGCATGAATCGCAGCCGCCTTGGCGGTGGCGAGCGATACGGCGAGGATGGCATTGGCGCCGAGGCGGGATTTGTTCTCGGTGCCGTCCAGCGCAATCATCAGCTGGTCGAGGGCGTCATGGTCCTGCGCGTCCTTGCCCAGCAGAGCCTTGCGGATCTCGCCGTTGACGTTGGCCACCGCCTTGCGGACACCTTTGCCCAGATAGCGGCCTTTATCGCCATCGCGCAGCTCCACGGCCTCACGCGAGCCGGTGGATGCTCCCGATGGGACGCCGGCCCGGCCAACGCTGCCATCATCGAGATGGACACTGGCCTCGACCGTGGGATTTCCGCGCGAATCGAGGATTTCGAGAGCTTCAATCGCCGTGATCTTTGCCATGTTTCGTACTCCGATGAAATGAGGACCGACTGGAATATGAAAAGATTACGCCTCGAATGCGCGAACTTCCTGCAGCGGGCGAGCTTTCACCACTGCATCGAGCGCGACCAGCGTTTCAAGCAACTCGGCCATCTGATCTAGCGGCCAGGCGTTGGGGCCGTCGGACAACGCCCGTTCCGGATCCGGATGGGTCTCCATGAACACACCCGCCACCCCTGCCGCAACGGCTGCACGGGCCAGAACCGGCACGAACTCGCGCTGACCACCGGACCGATCACCTTGCCCGCCCGGCAACTGAACGGAGTGGGTGGCATCGAAGACGACCGGACAGGCGGTTCTGCGCATGACCGCCAGCGCACGCATATCCGAGACGAGATTGTTATAGCCGAAGCTCACGCCGCGTTCGCAGACCATGATCCGATCATTGCCCACCGCGCGCGCTTTCTCGACCACATGGTGCATGTCCCAAGGCGCCAGAAACTGGCCTTTCTTGAGATTGACCGGCAAGCCCTGGCGCGCCACATTCTGAATGAAGTCGGTCTGGCGGCACAGGAAAGCTGGCGTCTGCAGCACATCGACAACAGCCGCGACTTCATCCAAGGGTGTGTATTCGTGCACGTCAGTGAGCACCGGCACCCCAATTTGCCGCCTGACGGCTTCCAGCACCCGCAGCCCTTCCTCGATCCCCGGCCCGCGAAAACTGCCTGCAGAGGATCGGTTGGCTTTGTCGAAACTGGACTTGAACAGGAATGGGATGCCGAACCGGGTGGTGATTTCCTTGAGCTGCCCGGCCACATCGAGCTGCAGTTGCAGGGATTCGACCACACACGGACCGGCGATAAGAAACAAAGGTCGGTCGATCCCGACCTCGAAATCATACAGCTTCATGCGGGAGCAGCCTGCTGGTCACGTCGTTCACGAACTAGGCGCGCAGCTCGGATAAAACCGGAAAAGAGCGGGTGGCCGTCGCGCGGCGTAGAAGTGAATTCGGGATGGAACTGGCAGCCGAGAAACCAGGGGTGGTCCGGCAACTCGATGATCTCGACCAATCGCCCATCGGCTGACCAACCCGAGATCCGCATGCCCTGGGATTCCAGCGCAGCGCGATAGCGATTGTTGAACTCGTATCGATGGCGATGACGCTCGATGATCAGCTCGCGCCCGTACAGGGCATGTGCGAGCGAATCGGACATCAACCGACAAGGCTGCCCGCCGAGGCGCATGGTTCCGCCAAGGTCTTCCCGACCGCTGCGCTGATGGACGCTGCCGTCAGCCTGCTGCCATTCGGTGATCAGCGCAATGATGGGATCTGGTGTCGCCGGATCGAACTCGGTGCTGTGCGCCTCGCCCAGCTTCGCCAGATGGCGAGCCAGTTCCACCACGGCCAGCTGCATCCCCAGACATATCCCCAGATAGGGAACACCCTGCTCGCGTGCATACTGAACGGCAGCAATCTTGCCCTCGATACCACGCCGCCCGAACCCGCCCGGAACCAGAATGGCATCCAATCCTTCGAGCAGAGATACCCCATCGGTTTCCAAGCGTTCTGAATCGATATACCGCACCACGACTCGGGTCAGCGTATGAATACCGGCATGCTTGAGCGCCTCGTTCAGCGACAGATACGCATCCGACAGATCAACATACTTGCCCACAAGCCCGACGGTCACCTCGCCATCCTGCCGGTGGCGAGCCTCGACGACAACCCGCCAGTCGGACAGATCGGCAGGCGGCAGCTCCAACCCGAAACGTTCACTGACGATTTGATCGAGTGCCTGCCGATGAAGCAGTTCCGGAATCTGGTAGATATCCTCGACATCCACTGCCGATATCACGGCACGCTCGGATACATTGGTAAATAGGGCAATTTTGCGGCGCTCTTCCGGGGGGAGCGGCCGATCTCCACGGCAGATGAGAATGTCAGGCTGAATGCCGATGGAACGCAATTCCTTGACCGAATGCTGAGTCGGCTTGGTCTTGATCTCTCCGGATGCGGAAATGAAAGGCACCAGCGTGAGATGGATGAACAAGGCGTGGCCCGACCCCAGTTCCGTTCCCATCTGCCGGATCGCTTCCAGGAAAGGCAGCGACTCGATGTCCCCGACGGTCCCCCCGATTTCCACCAGACAGATATCGGCATCGCCCGCGCCGGCATGGATGGAGCGCTTGATCTCGTCGGTGATATGCGGAATGACCTGCACCGTGCCACCCAGATAATCGCCGCGGCGTTCCTTCTGGATCACCGTCTCGTAGATGCGACCGGTCGTGTAGTTGCTGTGCCGGCCCGTGGTGGTGTGCACGAAGCGTTCGTAATGGCCGAGGTCAAGGTCGGTTTCGGTACCGTCCTCGGTGACGAAAACTTCTCCATGCTGGAATGGGCTCATGGTGCCCGGATCCACGTTGATGTAGGGATCGAGCTTGATCATGGCCACTTTGAGCCCACGGGCTTCCAGGATAGCTCCCAGGGAAGCCGAGGCAATGCCTTTACCCAGAGAAGAAACAACCCCACCGGTCACGAAGATGAATCGCGTCATGCCGCTTCCATTGCTTTAATAAGATTGAGATGGAGGCGGATGATGGTTCAGGCCCCCCAAAGATGGGGCTTTAGCCTAGCACATCACCCCAATGCGGACAACGAAATCCGGCCAGTGCGCGGCTACGATTCAGTCTCGCCGACGTTGCCAGCCCCACGACAAGGCACAAACTTTTGATCTTTCATGACACGAAGGCGGCAGATCCGCTTCGGAATCGGCAGAGGCGCCTCGAACAACCGCGGACGTCGAGTTGCGGATCAGCATCTTACTTAGGTGGGTGGGCATGCTGACGCGCCCGGTCAAGGACAATAGAGAGCGCACGGCAATCCACAAGATGGGCTGCCGTGCGCTCACGTCGAAGACGCCGAGATCAACGCGAAGCGGCCACGGTCGGCCACTTCGCGTCGGGTCGCCCCAGATCAGGGCGCTGTGGAAATGGAAACCGGCGGAACCAAGGGACCGACAAAAGGAATGGCCTGCAGTGCCATGGTCGCAGCCGACAAGCCCATATTGGCCCGATCCAAGCCGGCTGAGCGCGCCGAACTCACCTTTGCGGGATATCCCGACGCGTAGGTGCTCACCAAGTCGCGACCGTAGTCGACCACAAAACTCGGAGCCTTGCTCGAAAACACTTCATAGGCAAATGGCGCTGTATATTGACTCAGTCCAACATTCAGAAAATAGGCTTGCCCCGACACGTCACGAAGATCTTGATCGGAAAGATCACTCATGCCCGCAGAAACGGTCATCGAGAAACCTGCAAGAGCAACGCCGGCAAACGCCATTTTGATGTACTTTTTCATTATATGGTCCCCTAGTGAAAAATATGAACATTTTAATCGAAAGGCGGAATCCGATTGGATGCCACCGGGCAAACAGATCAGAAATCAATCGAAAGAAAACATACCCAACATGAAAACAAAATCAAAAAGTGAATTTTCATGAACAATTGCGAAAAGATAGACGACTCGAAAAAGGCCGGAAAATCCGGCCTTCCAGGCCGATGAAATCAAGGCGCGGTGATGCTCACATTCGGTACGAACGGGCCAATCAACGGCTTGGACTGCAGAATGCCTGAAGCGGCCGCCAACCCCCCGTTCACATCCGTCAGAAAGCCACTGCGGGTTGCTGCCACATTCGAAGGGTAGTTCGGCGCCCAAATTGCAACCAGATCAGAAATACTTGACGCGGTCACAGGTGCCTTGCTGGAGAAGACTTGATACGCAAACGGCACCGTGTAGGTATCCGTTACTGAACCGGCGACCGTTACCGTGTAGCCTGGAATCGACTGCCCGGTCACATCGCGCATCTGAACATCCGTCAGATTAGACATTTGCGCACTGACGGGAAGAGAAGTGATAGCCAGTGCGGCGAGCGAACCCAACAACACAACCTTTTTCATGAATCCGTCCTCCAGGATTTGATATGCTCATAAGCCATGACAGCTTTCTGAAAAGCTTGTTTGCTGTCACCGTGAAACAACAGAGCAATTCATGGGCCAATTGTGACAAGCCATGAAAAACCAGAGTTTGGACAGAAGAAAATGATTTTCGCCCGCTCTCGAAAATGACAAAAAAAAGCAGATTCTGCCCGATCAGGTCAGAATCCGCATCGAAAAAGTTTTACTCACTCAGATGACGATAGATCAGGCACTCATGTTCTGCGAATTGATCGCGTCGAACTGAACAAGCGGAATCTCACCCGGTGCGTCTTGCGCCAGCATGTGTGAAGTGGCGGGAATCTCCAGTACCTGGATGCGTGTTCCGGCCTGATGAGCACTTCGTGCCATGTCACGTCGGCTGAGGATGAAATCCATCTCGGCAATGAGAATCCACATACGTGCGTTCGGAAGAATGTCATACGCGGCCGTTGATCGGGATGCCATCCAGGACTCGATATTCCGCACATTCGTCACAATTGTTCTGGCCCGCTTGGCGTTGAACCATAACCGCGAAGCCAGTTCGAGCTTCTGGCCACTCGGTGGGCCGAAAACCAGCCGGCCCAGCAGCCGCATCGGCAAGCGCCTGAGCAATGGCATCAGTGCCGGGAGAAGCCACAGACCGATCGGCGTCGCCGCGAGCGCGAGACTCGGGTGGATACGTCCTTGGGGCAATACCGGTGTTTCCAGAACATATTCGATATCGGATCCGAAGCGGCGATGCAGATGGGGGGCTTGCAAAGCGGCCTCGAGAACCACGGCTGCGCCGCGCGAGTGTCCATGTAAACGAACCTGAGGCGAACGGAGCAGATTTTCGAGAATGAGGTTCACAACGGCCGCGTCATGCTCGATCGTGCCGACCGCATACGGCAAGGGCTGATCCCAGCTGGCCTGCACGGCGCGCGCAGCGGCAGCTACCGTTAGGTCATGGTAATCGGCATTGTTAAGGTAGATGCAGTCGATTTGAGAATCGTCATAGAGGCCATCGAAATACCAGACCTCCTCGAGGAAGCCCGGCACGCAAATCACCGTTCCCCGAGGTTCGCCGCTCGCCCGCCGGACGAGCGCGTGACAGGCGCCGATACGGTAGATCTCACCGTCAAAATCCTTGGCATAAATCGGTTGCGTCGGCCGGTCCAGATAGCGGCGACGCAACACCAGCGTCAGCGCAACCAGACCGACAACCAGAAGCCATCCGTTCATATGGTTTTCCCGTTATCACGTTCCAAACCGCTTCCCGAAACGTCAATTGGTCTGGGTCCCACCGACGGTCAGCCCATCGATACGCAGTGTCGGCTGCCCTACACCGACGGGCACACTTTGCCCATCCTTGCCGCAGGTGCCGACTCCCTCGTCGAGTTGCAGATCGTGACCCAGCATGCTGACTCGCCTCAGCACTTCCGGACCATTACCGATCAATGTCGCGCCTTTGACAGGCCGACCGAGTCGGCCGTTTTCGATCCGATAGGCTTCACTGGCTGAGAAAACGAATTTTCCGGAGGTGATGTCAACCTGGCCTCCCCCGAAATTGACGGCATACACGCCGCTGGACACCGATCGGATGATCTCTTCGGGGTCGTGCGGACCGGGGAGCAAATAGGTATTCGTCATGCGGGGCATCGGCAAATGGCTATACGACTCCCTTCGACCGTTTCCGGTGGGGGCCATTCCCATCAACCGGGCATTTTGCTTGTCTTGAAGATAGCCTTGCAGACGGCCATTTTCGATCAGCACGGTCTGCTGACTGGGTGTGCCTTCGTCATCGACGGTGAGCGAGCCACGCCGATCCACGAGCGTGCCATCATCGACCACGGTGCACAGGGCGCTCGCCACCGTTTCGCCGAGGCGACCACTGAAGGCGGAGGTTCCCTTGCGGTTGAAGTCACCCTCCAGGCCATGGCCGATCGCTTCGTGTAGCAGGATGCCAGGCCAGCCCGGCCCCAACACAACGGTCATGACCCCGGCTGGTGCTGGTTCAGCCTCCAGGGCAACGAGCGCCTGACGTACCGCCTCGCGCGCATGATGACGGGCGGCGTCGCGGCCCTTCAGGATCTCGTATCCGAACCGCCCCCCGCCGCCCGAGCTGCCCCGCTCGCGGCGGCCGTCCTTTTCCACGATCACTGACACATTGATCCGTACCAGCGGCCGGACATCGGCAGCCAGCGTCCCATCGGTGGCTGCCACCAGCATGAGCTCCTCCACTGCAGCCAGGCTGACCATCACCTGACGAACCCGCTGCTCACGCCGCGCCTCGGCCTCCGCCGCCTGCAAGAGCGCGAGCTTATCCGCCACGGCCACACCACCCAATGGGTCCCGATCATCGTAACGCCGCATCACAGACGGTTCCCGAAACGACACACCGCTCACCTTCGCGGTGCGATTCTGGCCTTGTCGAAGAATGGCCCGAGCCGCTTGTGCCGCTTCGCGCAGCGCCTGGGGATTGAGTTCGTCCGAGTAGGCGAATCCCGTCTTTTCGCCGGACAGAACGCGCACGCCCACACCCTGCTCGAGGGAAAAATCGCCCTCCTTGATGCGCCCGTCCTCCAGGCTGAACGACTCCGAACGCACCTGCTGGAAGTACAGATCCCCGCCATCGGCGCCCGATCCGCTCAATTCGTGCAACGCCCCGAGCAGGATGCCGTCATTGAGCCCCCCGGGCGTCAGCAGTCGCTCACGCACCCGGTCCAGAACGGGGACTGGATCAGTCATTTCCCTCATGACAGCACAACTCCGAAGCGCCGGTGAGACAAGGCGGGGAACGCCGTCCGCAAATCGTGAACACGTCGCGTATCGATATCGCCTAGGACGATCCCCGATCCTCGTGGCAAGACGTTGATGACCGCGCCCCAAGGATCGACCAGCAGGCTATGACCAAAGGTTTCGCGACCGTTCGCATGGTACCCGCCCTGAGCTGCCGCCACACCGTACATGAGATTTTCCACGGCCCGGGTCCGCAACAGGAGGTCCCAGTGGGCCTGACCGGTGCGGGCGGTAAATGCTGCCGGCAAGGCAAACCATTGCGCGCCCGCGTCGACCATTCCCCTGAACAGTTCGGGAAACCGCAGGTCATAGCACACGGCCAAGCCCATCCGGCCCGCTGGGGTATCCACCACGACGATCCGATCACCAGGCACCTGGGTAGACGATTCACAATAGGCTTCGCCGCCAACCGGCAGCCGGACATCGAACAGGTGGATCTTGTCGAAGCGGGCAGCCTGCTGACCCCGATCATCGAAAACAAGGCAGGCCGGGGAGACTTTCGCCTGCCCTTCAAGACGCAGCGGGATGGTGCCGGCAACGATCCACAGCCGCTCGCGCTGTGCAATACGCGCGAGCTGATCCTGGATCATGCCGGCCCCAGGGACCTCAGCGATCTCGAGCTTATCGTGCTCGGTCAGCCCCATGCAGGCGAAATGCTCAGGCAAAACCGCAATGCGGGCACCGGCCTGGGCCGCCTGCACCAACCACCGTTCCGCTTCAATCAGATTTGCAGCAACCTGCGGTCCGGAAGCCATCTGGATGGCCGCCACCTTCACCATACGCGTATCCTCCTAACAGAGCGGACGATAAAGCGCATCTGCCACCCTGTCCAGCCAAGGGGAGCTTGGCTCAAGGCTGGCCGGTTTCGGGCAAGTTGAAAGGACCTTGCTCCCGTTCCAACGTCGCAGAATCAAAGTCGCCCTCAAATCGATATCGGATCTGCACGAGCCGGCTCACGGGCCGGCGCCACAATTCCCGCCCCATGAAAACCACTGCCCCGGCAACCGGACCGCCCGCAACGGTGGCAGCCAATGCCAGACCGGCCGAGAGACTCGGAACCACCACGACCTCCTGGTCAAAACGCCGCCGGATTAGATCGCTGGTTCCACTCATCCGAACATCCGCCGCCGACCCTTTGAGTTCCAAGCGGCGCGTTTCCACCACCCCTTTTTCCAGATGAAGATCACCGCGTATTTCGTCAAACGGCAAGCTGGGTCGAAACACACCGGAAAAGTCCCGAGTGAGCCGTCGGGGGAGATCGTACAGACCCGTCAGACTCATCAGAATCCCGGTGGTTGGACGGGTCTCACGGAAATAGATGGCGCCTTCCTTGGCTTCGAACTGAAAGTCCCCGAGAGCTTGTGTCGGGCTCATCTCCCACGGGGCTCCCATCCAGGTCAGATTGGCATCGAGCCGAGCACTCTGGGCTTCCATGGCATCCGGATATCCAAACCGCCGGGCCAAGGTCGGCAGATCAGCGCTCTCCACCCGGAAACGGAGGCTGGACTGGACACCCGATGCCCGTTGACTCCAGGCTCCCGAGCCACTGATCCGGACCGCGCTGCCGTCGAGGCCCCATCGCGGAACCGTGAGACCATCTGGCCCCGGCTGCAGTTGCATATCGGCACGACCCAGGTCACTACCGTGGTAGCGCAGCCGCGCGATCCGGATCTCCATTGCCGGCAGTTTCCGTGGATCCACGGTCGACCGCGTGGGCACGGCGCGGGCCTGTGGCGACGCCGCACCCGCCCCACCGAATGCATCGAGATCGAACCACTTCAAATCCACCCGCACGGCATTGTCACCGAGGGCGGGGCGAAAAACGCCATCGAGCGCCGGAGACTGCACGTGCAAGCTGGGCGTCTGTCCGTCCCCCCGATTCAATGCGACGCGGACATCAGACTGCTGCAGTGCCCCCCATTGGGCCACGCCGAACGCCACATCCAACCCACCAAGCCATGCGGGCAAAGCCCAGGACTGCTTCACGGTGACCTTTCGAGGTGCCCATACGGATTGCCATGCTGCAAGATCCTGAAATGACACACGATCGAGCTTCCCCCGGATCCACAGTCCCGATCGGTCGGGCAAGCGGCGCACAGGCTGGTTCAGGCCGATCAACCCCCGATCGAACTCCCATCCACGATCCCGCTTTACCAGACGGAGCGTACCCTGCAACAGTCCGCCAGCCTGATCAAACTGGATCAGATGCTGTGCACCATCCCCACTCCCCTCGACCACCAAGGCCCGTTCCATCGCGGAGCCCTTGGCCAACGGTGGCGGCCAATCGAGCGTCATTCCGTCCAGCGAACTACGCCCCGACCACTGCAACCGCCCGCCGGGACGCACGTCGAGACGCGCATCGAATGTGGTAACGCCCTGGATGGTTCGGGGATCCACCACTGTCAACTGGCGCCTCAACACCGACGCCGGCAGCCTCCCCCCGAGCTGGATCCGCGTGGCGTGAAAGCCGCTGCTGCTCAGGCGTTCATCCAAGGCACTGACCCGCAGATTCACCGGCTCGCCATCCAATAGCGCCTGGATGTTGGTTGCCTCCAACCGATCCTCGCGAAAGCGCAGGCTGCCCCGGATATTGCTCAGGCCGACACGCCACTCGGGTTTCTCAAGCCGGGCGCCGTCCCAACGAACCAACCCGGATACCTGGGTCTCACGGATGTTTCGCAGCGGCAGACGCAGGGATAGCGCCAGATGGACAGGTCCCTGTCCCCGTGCCCCTTCCAGCAACACCTTGACGGACCGGCCTGGAGGGGCATGGGAAAGATAATCCAACGCGGCCTGGTGATCACCCACGCCTTCCCCATTCGCGATCAAAAGTGGCTCCCGGTAATCCGCCATTTCCAATCGGCTTCGAGTCAGCGTCAGGCCGTGACTGCGCGCTGATTGCACCGTGACCTCGAAACCCGAACCGGTAAAACCAAGGTCAGCCGAAACCGCTTCAAAGGCCGGCCAGTCGGGATTGAACCGCACCACGCCCTCCTCAACGTGTGCTTTGACCTCGAAGATCCCACCCCCATCACGGAACGGAAAACGCTCCAGATCGCCCCGGAGTCGCAATCGGCCATCCCGGATGTGGCCGTCGAGAATGGCGCTTCGCAGCCAGCGCGCGGTAGCCGGCGGCAGGAAACGGCGCGGCAGATAGCGATCCAGCGCGGCGGCGTTGCCTTTCTGGAAATCCACCTGCAAATCAATCGCGGGCCGCTGTCCGTTCCGCCAGGCGAGCGCCAGCGTCCCCTGGGCTGCCAAGTCCGGATGCTCGAGCCGCATTTCAGGTGACCAGAGCTTCCAGAGCCGGCCATCGCGCTCCCATCGCAGTTCCGACTCGAGTTTTCCCTTCGGCCAGGTTTTGGTGAACAGATCGGGATACTGGAAACCGACTGCGTCGCCAGCAACACGCAGCCACCCACCGTCCTGATCCGCCCGTAGCGAGCCGGTCAAGCCGGACATGCCCGGAATCACCCCCAGCGCAGACCACCCCAGATTCTCGAAGCGCCCTGCCAGGTGGGTTTCGTTCCACGTTCCATCCGCCTCACGCTGGACAGCGAATGCCAGATCACGGAGATCTCCCGTGACCGGATTCTGGCTCCACGCCGTCAGCTGCTCACCACTCAGCTCCTGACGCCAGATCAGAGGAAGCGCCATCCAGAGTCGCTGCGCGTCCTGCAGGCGCAAAGTCGACAGACTGCCGGACACGGCCATCTGCCCGGCAGCCTCCGGGCGCTGCACCACCAGCGTCCCTTGTACGGCTGGCCAAGGTCGCCCGTCCAATGCCACTTGCACATCGACGAGATTGAGCGCCCAATCCTGCACGGTGCCGCGCCAGGTGAAGCGGCCAGCCAGCCGATCCAGATGGCTGCGGTCATGGTGATCGGTCTCTGGGAGAATCAAATCCCGCACATCGGCGAGCAGCTCGAACCGGCTTTCCCCTGCGGGGTCCCAATGCCCCGTAAAGTCCAGACTCAGGCGCGAGCGGTGCAGATCCAACCAGCGCCCCAACCAGGGATCGAGATAGTCCTTGGGCAAAGCTTCCGTAAGCCCCGCTTCGATCCCGATGACCCACTTCTGCGGCTCCGCCAGTGGCCCCCGAGCATCGAGAACCAGCGAAAAATCACGTCCCAACATGGCTGCGGAATGGCTGGAGACGGACACGCGATGCACTTGCTCGTGACTGCTCAAGCGAAGATCGACGCCGCTGAAGCGCTGGATGGGTTCCTCGCGTCCTGCCATCACGAAAACGATGGTCGAGTCCCGAAGAGTGATCTCACCGAGCCGTTCAAGAACGGGGATCGCGGCCCTCCATGCTGGTCCGGCCTCCCCCGCCTCGCGATCCAGCACAATGCCTTGAATCAGCCATTGACCATTCTCGCGCCGCTCAATCCGCACATCTGCTTGGCGGATCTCCAACCGATTCGGCAGCTGGATACGCCCACTCACGAGATCCAGAAAGGAAAATCCGACCCGTACTTCCTCAAGCGCAATGGGCGCTTGCTGATCGATCGCCCGCACGGAGACACCGGACAAAGCCACCTCCGGGCCATGCCAAGTCCAATGGAGGGTCATCGTGTCGAGGGCGACCACTACCCCAAGACTCCGTTCCAACCACTCAACCACCTCCGGACGATGGTTTGGAACCTCACGCTGCAGCCACAGAGCCCCGGCAGCCAATGCAAGCACGGCGAGAAGCAGTACGCCGCACAGGGCCATGCCTCCTCGCCATAATCCGCGTCCTGCCAATCTCATCACGCGCCTCGCAAACGGTTGCGGCTAGAGCATCACCACATCGAACTGTTCGTTGTGGTACACACTCTGCCGCTGCAAGCGAATGGGCCGCCCCACGTGCTGCTCGAGTTCGGCCAGATGGACAGTCTTGTCTTCAAGCAGGCGGTCGATCACAGCATCGGAAGCGAGCACCAGCAAATCGCGCGTATCGCATTGCCGCGCAGCGCGCTGCACCTCCCGCAGGATCTCGAAACAGACGGTTTCGATCGACTTGACGTAGCCTCGTCCATTGCACATGGGACAAGGGTCGCACAGAATGTGGCCGAGGCTCTCCCGAATCCGCTTGCGCGTCATTTCAACCAGACCAAGCGGCGAGACCGCTGAGATCTTGGTGCGTGCCGGATCGCGCTCCAGACACTTTTCCAGCGCCCGCACCACCTGGATCCGATGCTCGGGATCCTCCATATCGATGAAATCGATGATGATGATTCCGCCCAGATTGCGGAGCCGGAGCTGCCGGGCGATCGCCTGAGTCGCATCCAGGTTGGTACGGAAAATCGTTTCCTCGAGATTGCGATAGCCCACATACCCGCCGGTGTTCACATCGATCGTCGTCATCGACTCGGTCTGGTCGATCACCAAGTAACCCCCGGATTTCAGAGGCACCTTGCGTTCCAGCGCACGTTGAATTTCATCCTCTACGGCATAGAGATCGAAGATGGGGCGTTCACTGGCGTAAAGGTTGATTTCGACGTTGTGGTCGGGAAAGAACGTTTCGGCGAAACGCAGGGCCTGTTCGTACATTTCAGGCGAATCGATTCGCACCCGCTCCACCTGCGTACCGCCCAGGTCGCGCAAGGTCCGCAACGCCAACGGCAGGTCGTCATGGATACGCTGACCCGCGGGGGTATCCGTCATGCGCTGCCCAATGGCCCGCCAGATGCGGTGAAGCATCGCCATGTCGCGTGCAATGGCTTCGTTGCTCGTCCCTTCACCTGCCGTGCGCACGATGTAGCCCCCGGGCAGTCCCTGGTCTCGCAGTTGGGTGACCAAGGCGCGCAAACGCCGACGTTCCGCCTCATCCTCAATCCGCGCCGATACGCCGATGTGGTCCAGTCCCGGCAGAAACACCAGAAAACGTGACGGAATGCTAATCTGCGTCGACAAGCGCGCGCCCTTGCTACCCAGCGCATCCTTGATCACCTGCACCAAAATCTCGCTGCCTTCTTGCAACAAAGACTCGATTTTTTCCAGTTTCCCGGTAACCTGCGGGCCTTCACCGTCGGTTTCGAGATCCGCCGATTCAGAACCACCCAGTCGCGCCTCACGCATGTCGGCCACGTGCAAAAACGCGCTGCGCTCCAGTCCGATATCGACGAAAGCCGCCTGCATGCCTGGCAACACCCGCAGCACCCGGCCCTTGTAAAGGCTCCCCACGATACCCAGATGTGTGGCCCGTTCGATCAGGATTTCCTGCAGTACACCGTTCTCCAGCAGGGCGACGCGGGTTTCCTCCGGCGTGACATTGATGAGAATCTCTTCGTTCATGATCATCGACTTGTTGCCGTTTTGGCGCCAACCTCAAGCGGATGGACCCAAGGAAAAACCGGTACAGAGAAGGACTGCAGCAAGAGGGCTGTTTCCCGCAAGGGCAATCCCATGATGCCGGAGTGACTGCCCCGAATCCGGCTGATGAATACCGCGCCCAACCCCTGAACGGCGTAACCACCTGCCTTGTCAGCTGGCTCTCCGGTGTCCCAGTAAGCCGCGCGTTCGGCCGGGCTCATCTCGGCCATGGTGACGCGGCTCTCGCTCACCACTACCCGGGCCTGATCTTGACGCACCACGGCCACGGCTGTCAGAACCCGGTGTTCGCGACCCGATAAGGCTGCCAACATGGCGAGTCCGTCTTCGCGATCGGCAGGTTTCCCGAAGATCCGCCGACCCAGCACAACTGCGGTATCCGCGCCCAGAACCGGCAACGTCCCTACACCGGGCTGGCGACAACCGGCGTGTGCCTTGGCCAGCGCCAACCGCCGAACATAGGCCAAGGGCATTTCCCCGGCCTTGGCCGTTTCATCGACTGAAATACGGACGCATTGGTAGGAGACTCGCAATAAGGCCAAAAGGTCCCGTCGCCGCGGTGATGTCGACGCGAGGTAGAGATGAGGCTGGTTCATGCTGGCCGGGTCATCCGTTGACACGGGGAATATCCTAATGATCAGTCGCGGTGGTAGGGATGACCCTTCAATAGGCTGTGCGCCCGATAAAGCGCCTCAGCGACGACGACCCGGGCCAAGCCATGTGGCAAAGTGAGTGCCGAGAGCGACCATTGTTCGCGCGCGTGCGCTTTGCAAGCCGCTGAAAGGCCGTCCGGGCCACCCATCAACAGCGCGACGTCCTGGCCGGAATTCATCCAGCCCTCGAGGCGTCTCGCCAATTCGCGACTGGTCCACGCCGTGCCCCGTTCATCGAGCGCGACGACCCAGGCGTGCGACGGAATGGCCTTGATCATCCGTTCCGATTCGACGGCCAAGGCGTGCTGAGGATCGCGCCCCTTGCCCCGTGGCCCCAACGCCAGTTCGGTGAGTTCGAGCCGGCACTCCCCAGGGAAGCGCCGACTATATTCGCAAAAGGCCGTGTTGACCCACTCGGGCTGACGCGGGCCCACGGCGATCAGACGCAACTGCACCGGAACCGCTCAACCCTCGACCGACGCGGAACGAGGCGCGACATCCCAGAGCTTTTCGAGATTGTAAAAATCCCGCACTTCCGGCCGCATGACATGCACGATGACATCGCCGAGGTCGACCAGCACCCAGTCCCCGGTCTGCTCGCCCTCCACACCCAGCGGGCGGATTCCCGCCTCACGGGCCCGCTGCAATACATTGTCGGCCAGCGATTGGACATGCCGCTGGGACGTGCCGCTGGCAATGACGATGCTGTCGGCAATGCTGGTCAATCGGCGCACATCCAGCGCCACCACATCGACGGCTTTGATTTCGTCCAGCGCATCGATCGTCAGGGTTTGAAGTTGCTCACTATCCATGAAATTGATACCAATGTTCCTCGTCGATCATGCGCCATACTGCGTCGGGGACGAGGTAGCGCGGACTCTGTCCCTGGTTGATGAGTTGCCGCAACCGGGTAGCGGAAATCTCCAAGGCCGTCACGCGATGAAAATAAACGCCCCCGGCCGGCGTGGCTTGCAGTTGTTCCGGATTCATGAAGACGCTGCCGCGCCACCAGGCGCCTTCCGGCCGCTGGGCACCACCCGGGCGACTCGCGACCACCACGTGGGTCAGCTCGGCCAACGCTTCCCAACGGTGCCATGAAGGCAAGAGCGAAAACGCATCCATTCCCAGAATGAGACACAAAGGCTGTTCGGTGCCCACCTCCCCGCGCAGGTCGATCAACGTATCCACCATATAGGAAGGCCCGGGCCGCTCCAGCTCCCGGAGGTCGAGCGTGAATCCTGGCTGATCGGCGATCGCTGCTCGCAGCAAGCGTACGCGCGCATGCGCGTCGAGTGCCGGATCGGAGCGATGCGGCGGGCTCGCCGCTGGAATGAAACGCACCTCCTGGAAAGCCAGTGCCTCCATGACCTCCAGCGCAATGCGCATATGCCCCAAGTGAACCGGATCGAATGTTCCACCCAGAAGACCGATCGGTGCCATCATGCGGATTCAGGTCCGGATGTGACCATCGCCCAACACCACCCATTTGAGCGAGGTCAGCCCCTCGAGACCCACCGGACCACGCGCATGGAACTTGTCGGTACTGATGCCGATCTCCGCGCCGAGACCGTATTCATAGCCGTCGGCGAATCGGGTCGAGGCATTGACCATAACCGAACTGGCATCCACCTCGCGCACAAAGCGCTGGGCGCGGCTGTAGTCCTGTGTGACGATGGCGTCGGTGTGACCCGATCCGTAGCTGTTGATGTGGTCGATGGCCGCATCAAGTCCGTCGACGACGCGCACCGCCAAAATGGGTGCCAGATACTCGGCAGTCCAATCCATCTCGGTCGCGGCCTCCATGCCGGGCACCAGCGCACAGGCCCGCGAACATCCCCGCAAGACCACACCGGCCTGCTCGAAGCGGCGGCCCAGTTCGGGCAACAGCCGATCAGCGACGGCGGCATCCACCAGCAGCGTTTCCATGGTGTTGCAGGTCCCATAGCGCTGCGTCTTGGCGTTGATGGCGATGCGCATCGCCTTATCGGGATCGGCCGCCCCATCGAGATAGACATGACAGACCCCGTCCAGGTGCTTGATCACGGGCACCCGCGCCTCGCCGGCGATCCGCTCGATGAGGCCGCGACCGCCGCGCGGTACGATCACGTCCACCCACTCGGGCATGGTGATGAGATGGCCCACCGCCGTGCGATCGGTAGTCTCGATCACCTGTGCCGCCGTCTCGGGCAAGCCGGACTGAACCAGAGCCGCGCGCAGGCAACCGGCAATAGCCTGGTTGGAACGCCATGCCTCGGACCCGCCGCGCAGGATGACGGCATTGCCCGATTTCAGGCACAAGGCAGCGGCATCGGCGGTTACATTGGGCCGGGACTCATAGATGATCCCGACAACGCCCAAGGGGACGCGCATCCGGCCCACCTGAATTCCCGACGGTTGCATCTTGAGGTCGGTAATTTCGCCCACAGGATCGGGCAACGCCGCGATCTGTCGGACCCCATCGGCCATGGCATCGATCCCTGCATCGGTCAGCGTCAACCGATCCAGCAAGGCCGAGTCCAGTCCCGCGGCCCGGGCATGCTCAAGATCCTCCCGATTGGCATCCAGCAGCCGAACCCGGTCGCGCGCCATTGCATCGGCCAGCGCCTGAAGCACTGCGTTCTTCACCGCGGTGCTGGCTCGGGCCAACTCACGACTGGCTCGCCGTGCGTTGCGACCCACGGTTTGCATGTAAGCGCTGAGATCAGGTTCTTTCGGATAGGCACTCATGATCACTGTCCTGCTGCGGCTTCCAGCCTCTCGGGGCGGTAAGGCCGGGCGATGCTATGCGTCCAGTCTACCAATTCTGTCCACAATGCGCCGGGAATCAGTCCCTTTGCGAGCAGATCGAGGCGCACGCCGCCGACCAGCAGCTGCCGCCAGTGATCGCGTGGCGCCCGTCGCCGCGCCTGTTCCAGGGCACGGCGACGCTGCGGCGGCAAGCCGCCCGGCAATGCGCCATCCTTACTCAAGCCAGCGAGCAACCGCAACTCGCGCATCAGTGCCCACAGCAACAAGGGCGCTTCCAGCCCTTCCTCGCGCAAGCCGAACAGGATACGACGGGCACGCAGTGCATTCCCGGCCACCGCCGCCTCGGCCAATGTCTGCACGTCAAATCGCGCCTGATGTCCCACGGTCGCCAGCACCGTTGCCTCGTCGACCTGATCGCCCCCCGCCAGAAGGGCCACCTGGGCCAATGCCTGATGCGTTGCGAGCAGGTTACCCTCGGTTCGGTCGACCAACAGATCCAAGGCCTCGGGTTCGATGCGCAGCCGAAGCCGGCCCAGGCGGCTCCGAATCCAGGTCGGCAATTCGGTGGCACTCACCGGCCAGACCTGAACCGCGACTCCGGCCCGTTCCAGCGCCTGATACCACTTGCTGCCTCGGGCCGAGGCATCCAGCATGCCGCACAGCACCAAGAGTACGACATCGGGTGCGGGGTCGGTGGCATAGGTCTGCAGGTATCGGGCCCCGATCTCACCGGGCTTACCGCCGGGAACACGCAGTTCGACCAAGCGACGATCCCCAAACAGGGAACCCGAAGCCAATTCACTCGCCAAGGCCGACCAGTCGAATCCGGGCTCGGCGAACATCACTCGACGCTCATTGAATCCGGCTTGGCGCGCAGCGGCACGAACCGTATCGGCCGCTTCTTCCACCAGCAAGGGCTCATCGCCGCCCACCAGATAAATCGGCGCCATAGCCTGCTCCAGAGCGGCTGAGAGTTTTTCCGGAGACAGTTTCAAGCGTTTTCCGCCTGGATCGACAGCTGACGCAGGATCTCGCGAGCCACCTCGCGGCGTAGCGCATCGGTGATCTCAAGCGCGCGTTGCTCGTCAGTCAAGGGGTCGCCTTCGGCTTCGCTCGTCAGATAGTCGCGGCGGCGCTGCACCGTCCGCGTCGGCTGAAGAGGTTTTCCGTCGTGCAATACATCGTATTCCGCTCGCATGATGACCGCATAATCGCGCCCCTTCCCGGTGCGGTCGACCGCCAGAAGCTGTCGCTCGATGCGGTCCCGCCGGACCACGATCACCGTCTTCGCCTGACGGGCGGTATCAGCCTGAACCACGCCGGCGAATCGCAACTGGTCGCGCAGTTCGTAACCCAATCGGGAACCGCTGCCACTGTCCTGAACATAGACCGGACTGAATCCAGCCGGCACGCGGAACGTCCCTTGCAGCTGCCAGCCGCAAGCCGTCAACGCCAGCAGCGCAGCAGCGCCCATCAGGATCAACTCGCTCCACCGCACGACCCTGCGCAAACGCCCCCGCACCGGGTCAGACGACCACATTGACCAACTTCCCGGGCACTACGATCAACTTGCGCACCTCAGCACCTTCCAGAAAACGCTGCACATTCGGTTCGGCCAAGGCGACTTGCCCGACCGTTTCACGATCGGCATCCACCGGCACCCGGATCTGACCACGACGTTTGCCATTGACCTGCACCACGATCTCCAACTCGTCGCGCTCCAGTGCTGCTGGATCGGCTTCGGGCCAGACCGCGTCCATTACCAGACCGGGCTGACCCAGCGCTTCCCACAGACCCTGCGCGATATGGGGCACCATCGGTGCGAGCGCACACACCGACAGCAGCATGGCCTCCCGCGCAACGGCACGCCCCGCCGGGCTGTCGTCGGTCCAGCGACCCAAGGCATTACTCAGCTCCATGACCGCGGCGATGGCCGTATTGAAGGTCTGCCGCCGGCCGATGTCGTCGCCCACTTTCGCAATCATCTGGTGCGCCTGGCGGCGCAGGTCGCGCTGGGCTTCATTCAGCGCCGCAGGTTCGACTGCGCCTGGGGCGGGCAGTTCGGCCTCGGCCATTACCAGACGCCACAAGCGCTTGAGAAAACGCGACGCGCCTTCCACGCCGGCATCCGACCACTCCAAGCTCTGATCGGGCGGCGCGGCGAAGAGGATAAAGAGACGAATGGTATCGGCACCATACCGATCGATCAGCCCCTGCGGATCGACGCCGTTGTTCTTGGACTTGGACATCTTCTCCATGCCGCCGATCTCGACCAGCTGGCCATCGGCCTTGAGCGTCGCGGCAACCATGCGGCCCTTATCGTCGCGCTGGACATCAACATCGGCCGGATTGATCCAGTCCTTCTTTCCGTCGGGCTGCTGACGGTAGAAAGTGTCGGCCACGACCATGCCCTGCGTGAGCAGGCGGGTGAACGGCTCGTCGCCCGAGACCAAGCCCTCGTCGCGCATCAGCTTGTGGAAAAAGCGCGCATAGAGCAGGTGCAGGATGGCGTGCTCGATGCCACCCACATACTGATCCACCGGCAGCCAGTAGCGTGCCGCATCGGGCTCGACCATGGCGCTGGCCGACTGTGGCGAGGCGTAACGGGCGTAGTACCAAGACGATTCCACGAAGGTGTCCATGGTATCCGTTTCACGCCGCGCGTCGGCACCGCATTGCGGGCACGTGCACGCGTGGAACGCAGGCATTCTTGCGAGCGGGTTTCCTGCACCGTCCGGCACCACATTCTCCGGCAGCACCACGGGGAGATCCGCTTCCGGCACCGGCACGTCACCACAGTTCGCGCAGTGGATGATGGGGATTGGACAACCCCAGTAACGCTGGCGCGAGATCCCCCAGTCACGCAGGCGGAATTGGGTCTTGCGAGCGCCGTGCTGTGTGCGCTCCAGGTCGGCAACGATGGCATCAAAGGCTTGCTGAAAGGTCTTGCCATCATAAGGACCTGAGTTACACGTCACCAAGCCTTCCTTCGCTGCATACCATTCCTTCCACACGCTCGAACTGAAATCGTTGTCTGTGTCGGCCGGCTGGTAGACCTGGATAATCGGCAACGCGTAAGTTCGGGCGAACTCGAAATCTCGTTCGTCGTGCGCTGGCACGGCCATCACGGCGCCTTCGCCGTAGCCCCACAATACATAGTTGGCGACGAACACGGGCAGGCGGTTCCCGGTGAGCGGATGGACGACGAACTGGCCGGTCGGCATGCCTCTCTTTTCTGCCGTGGCCATGTCGGCCTCGGCCACCGAACCGGCTTTGCATTCGGCGATGAAGGCCGCGAGCTCGGGGTTCTGCTGAGCGGCGCGGGTCGCCAACGGGTGTTCGGCAGCCACCGCGACATAGGCCGCGCCCATCAAGGTATCGGGACGGGTGGAATAGACGCAAAGCTGACCGCTCTCGCCGATGCTGGCTTCGTCGTAGTCGAACACGATATCCGCGCCGAAACTCTTGCCGATCCAGTTGCGCTGCATGGTGCGCACCTGCTCAGGCCAGGCTTCAAGTTGATCGAGATCGCTGAGAAGTTCCTCGGCATACTTCGTGATCGCGAAGTAGTACATGGGAATTTCGCGCTTTTCGACGAGCGCGCCCGAACGCCAGCCGCGCCCATCGATCACCTGTTCGTTGGCCAGTACGGTCTGATCCACCGGATCCCAGTTCACCACGCCCGATTTCTTATAGATCACACCCTTTTTGAAGAGCTTGATGAACAGCCACTGTTCCCAGCGGTAATACGCCGGATCGCAGGTCGCAATCTCGCGTTCCCAGTCATAGGCAAAGCCCAGCCGCGCCAGTTGATGCCGCATCTGCGTGATGTTCTCGCGCGTCCACCGCGCGGGCGGCAAGCCGTTCTTGATTGCGGCGTTTTCCGCCGGCAGGCCAAACGCATCCCATCCCATCGGTTGCAGCACGTTCCTGCCGCGCATGCGTTGGAATCGGGCAATGACATCCCCGATGGTGTAGTTGCGCACATGCCCCATGTGCAGCCGTCCGGAAGGATAGGGAAACATCGCGAGGCAATAGAATGCCGCTCTGCCAGGCTCTTCACGAACCCGAAATGCCCCGCCGGCCGCCCAGACGTCCTGGACGCGCGCTTCCAATTCTTGCGGCTGATAATCCGCCATTAGTGCTCCGACTCGTGGATATTCAGATCAACATTGGAGAATAGCCCAAGGACTGGAACCCCCTCAACCAAAGCAGATTCATCCTGGGATACAATGAAGCGTTTGAACCGATGCGCATACCAGCGCGGCCACGCTCGCCCTGCGGCCGATGCAAGACCATGGATGCAAAGTGGGGCAAGCAGCCGGAGAACGCCAAAAGAGACCGTATTTTCGAGGCTTGGGATTCCTTGAGCGAGCGCGCAAGCCGTGCCCCCATCAGCTCAACCGGCGACCGGAGCAGCCGGGCGCGACGCGTTTTCATGGACTCATCCGACCCGTATTCCATTGGAGCCAACATTGAAAACCTGTTTTCCGTCTTCTGCCGCCCCTCATCGCTCTTCCATCTCTCGGGTGCGCGCATGAATCATTTACGTTTCCACGGGCATGCCACCCGATCCGGGAAGCTACGCTGGTCGGTCAGGCTTCTGGGCGTGATCGGCTTGATGCTGAACGGGTTTGCCATGGCGGAATATCGCAGCTATCCGCTCCCGGCCCCACAGAACGCGGTCGTCGGGCAACTGCTTCAGTATCCCGCCCAGCATGAAGACACACTACTGGACATTGCCCGACGCTTCAGTCTCGGCCATGACGAAATCATCCAAGCCAATCCACAGGTCGACAAATGGCTGCCCGGGGCCGGTACCCCCGTCCTGCTGCCGACGCAGTTCATCCTGCCACGCGGACCGCGCGAAGGCATCATCCTCAATGTTCCGGAGATGCGACTCTATTATTTCCCGCCCGCTTCGAAAGCCTTGGGGCGCCAGGTCATCACCTACCCGGTCAGCATCGGTCGAATGGATTGGAATACCCCTCTCGGCATGACCCGCGTGGTGCGCAAGGACAAAGATCCGGCTTGGTACCCACCTGCTTCGATCAAGAAGGAACATGCCGAGCGGGGCGACATCCTGCCCGATATCGTCCCGCCTGGACCCGACAATCCTTTAGGTCAGCATGCCATGCGCCTGGGCTTCAGCGGCTATCTGATCCATGGCACGAACAATCCCTGGGGCATTGGAATGCGGGTAACACATGGTTGTGTCCGCATGTACCCCGAGGATGTCGCGCAGCTGTTCAAGTGGGTCGATGTCGGAACCTCGGTCGAGATTCTCAATGACCCGGTGAAGGTGGGATGGCTGGACGGTGCCCTTTACTTGGAAGTTCATGAGCCCCTGGAAGAAACCAACGCCAATGCAGACCGCCTCTATGAAATGGCGATGCAAGCCATTCTGTCGACAGTCGGTAACCAGCCGGTTCGCATCAGTTGGGCCTTGGTTCGGGACATGGCCGGCTTTCCAGACGGCGTGCCGAGGGTCATCTCCATCGAAAACACATCGGGCCCGGCGCAGCAAGTGACACCAGCTCCGCAAGCCCGCGGAGATACAACGCTTGCACATCAAGACTGAACTCGACTGACGAACCCACACCCCATCATTGAAACCCGCGTCCGACTTCTCATCTGGACGCGGTGCCGGAAAAATCCATAAAAAAACCGCCGGGCTTGCCGGCGGTTCTTGAAGGCTTCAGATCTTCCGTATCGGGAAGATGCGCAGCACTTACTTATACATGGACTTCTTGAACATCCGGTTCAGCTTCTCATCGGTGGCTTCAGCCGTGCTCTTGGCATCAGCAGCCATGGCCTTGGCTTCCGCAGCAGAACGGGCCGCAGCAGCAGCGTCGCGCTTGGCGGATTCAGCAGCGGCAGCGGCAGCCTGCGCATCTGCAGCGATGCTGTCCAACTTGGCATTCATCGCTTCTTTTTCTTTAGTGCTCGAGCAGCCAACCAGACCACCACCCAGCGCCACGGCCACGATCAAGGGAGCTGCAACTTTCTTCGCCAGCATAAAAAATTCTCCTGAATAAATCCAAACGGGTTCATGAAAACAGGATTACGCGCATCGAACATTTGGGAAACCCCCAAGTCCGTCGCCGACGGCGACCGTCAATCCGTCGCCCAGCGCGTGCACAGTGTCGGGCTTTCACCACGGTTTTTCAAGCGTTCAACGTGTGTTTCTTGATCGAGTTCAGACAAGCCACGGGCTTACTGGATCACGACACGATCGCCCACCCGGACCAGATTTTGAAGTTGCTCAATTTGCTCATTGGTCAGAGCGATACAGCCTTGGGTCCAATCGAATTGTTGATGAATGCGCAGATCACCACGCCCGACGCCATGGATGCCGATATGCCCACCCAAACGCGTGTTCTGAGGCGGCAGGATTCCTTGGAATGTTGCGTACTGCACCGCCCAAAACTCGTCGTCACTGATCTGCCCAGCCTCGTGCGCGGCTTTGGCATGGACGGGGTTCGGGTAACTCAGCCCGATGAAGATGTGAAAGCGATCGCTTTTGCGGACCTCGGTGATGCGGAATTCGCCAAGCGGTGTTTTGTGATCCCGGGTGACCTTGGATGGCGTCACCCCGCCCCGGCCTAGAGCGATCGCATTGAATGTCCAGACAGGCTCCTGATCGTGCATGACCGACAGCGCATGCGTCTGTGTATCGATCAACACCCACCGTGCTCGCGGTTGATCAGCGCATACCGATCCAGTCCATGTCATGGACACCAGAGACACCAGACAGACCAACACCCAGAATTTGACCCGCATCACCCATCACCCGTGAGATTTCTGGCATCGATTCTAAGTGATGCGGCGCAGCCAGACCATGGAGCCCGCCACGATGGGCGCTCCATAATCGATTGGGTACGGCGAGCAGCAGCCGAGATGACCGATCCCCTGCGCTCCGTTTTGACTGCGCACAGCGAGCGAAGGCAGGGCGATCAACGTGGGTAGCGCAAAACGCGCGGACTGCGACTGCACAATTCCAGAATCAGGGGAGAGATCACGGACACCGCGAGCCCCCTCACCGCAAAGCACTGCGGTGAAGGGGAATACACCGGTATGGATGAAGACTCAAGCCGATTCCGGATAAAGGATCGCAGCATCGTCCTGACGCGATCTGGCCTCCAAGGCCGGAATGCCGCTTTTCGCATTCGCTCGATCAGCCAATTCCCGCTCCTCTGGCGTGGCCCACTTCTCATCCCATTCGATGAGCTGGGGCGTCGAAAGCTTGTACCACAGGGGGGGAATGGTGCCTGCAAGAATCGTCACTAAATAGCCGAATCGCAGCCTGGGGGCATTGGGAATATTTTCGAGATTCCAGAATTCCACCGAACCATCCAGATGGTGATGGGTATGACGGGATCCTCCGGCCAATAGCCAGAAATCAAACCGGTTGGCGCAGTCCCATGCGTGATGCGGCTTAACTTCCGAACCCGGAACGCGCGTAATGCCGTAGTGCTGTCCATAAGTGGCGAGCTTGTAGGCAAAGTGCGTCCACAAAGCAGCCAGCGAGAAGAACAGCAGGCCCATGAAGCCGGATACCCACGTCACAGCCAGGAACAACGCGGCTTCTGCAGCCCAGCCGTGCAATAGTCGGTTTTTCCATGAAAACTTACTCAGCCCAAGCCGCCGCATGCGATCCGTTTCGATATCCCACGCCATGCGATAGTCACGGGGCATGGTGCGTAGGAAATACCGGTACAGCGATTCCCCACGCAGCGCGGTACTGGAATCATCATCAGTGGCCACCGTGATGTGGTGACCCGGTCCGTGCTCGATCGCGTAATAGGTGAATGCGGCGGGAATGCCGGCTACTCGAGCGATGAATGTCGCCAAGGGCTCCCGAGTCCGGTGACTGAGCTCGTGACCAAGACCAATCGCTCCGGCACCGCCAACGGTTCCCACCATGAGGGTGTAGAACAACAGGCTGGCGACGCTGTTGCCTTGATGTGCTTCGGTCATGTCCGTATGCGTCAGGGCATAGACGGCATCCGCCAGACCGAGGAGGTCAGTGCCGCGGAAATGGAACGCCAGGACCCACAGGAATACGAGATACAACATCAGAGTCAGCAGGATATACGCATACATCATGGCCACGAAAACCGCGGGTCGCTGATAGTCGTGGTTGTATTCAGTTTCGCCCAACGCGAATTCGAGGAGAACCAGACCGCCAATGACCCAAAGCAAATGCCAGCCTGGCGTGAGCCCGTGAACAAGGGAGTACAGAGACAGGGAGACCAGAAACAAGGGGAAGAAAAACTTCAGATAGTGAAATGAACTTGTCAAACGCGCCGTCAGTCCCATGGCATTACCCTCCAATCCATAAGAGAATAGCATCCGCCAATGCCATACCCAAAAATATCAATACAAAATTAATCTATTATTGACTTGGCAATGCTAGTCAATCGTCCTCGATCGTTCAAGGCAATTCCGATGAATGGTGCGTGATCGCAGCCTCCAAATATAGCTTGAAAAGAGAGGCTATTGAACCCGGAACTTCGTCCGCAGTTTGGCACTCTTAGTCATCGAGTGCCAAAATAGCAGTGACGTTGCCTGCGGAAAGAGGGATATCCATGACTGCACAGACTGCTCTGATGCCATTGACTCGCGAGCTCCCGGCCGTGTCCGACAGCCTGGACGCCTATCTCGCCCGCATTAGTCGTGTCCCGCTTCTTAGCGCCGAAGCTGAGCGGGATCTGGCCCTGCGCTGGCACCGGGATCAGGATCTCGAAGCGGCTCGCCAGCTGGTGCTCGGAAATCTGCGTTTCGTGGCCCATATCGCCCGTGGCTATCGCGGCTATGGGCTGCCGATGCCGGATCTGATTCAGGAAGGAAATATCGGCCTGATGAAGGCCGTCAAACGCTTCGATCCCGACATTGGCGTACGCCTGGTATCCTTCGCGGTCCACTGGATCAAGGCGGAGATTCACGAATACATCCTGCGCAACTGGCGCATCGTCAAAGTCGCCACCACCAAAGCGCAGCGGAAACTGTTCTTCCATCTGCGCAGTGCAAAGCAGCGACTGGGCTGGTTCAACCATGAGGAGGCAGAGGCGGTCGCCCAGGAACTCGGTGTTCCCACGGAAACCGTGCTGGAAATGGAAGCCCGTCTCAGTGGGCAGGACGTCGGTCTCGATCCGATTGGGGATGCCGATGATCGCCATGCCGGTGCCGCCCCGATTCATTTCCTCTCGGCACCCCAAGAGGTCGATCCGGCGGACATCGTCGAGCGCGAGGATTGGACACGCGCCACTCACGCGCAGCTGCATACAGCACTGGAAAAGCTCGACACACGAAGCCGCGACATCCTGTATCGACGCTGGGTTCGAGAGCCCAAGGCCACACTTCACGAACTGGCAGATCTCCACGGCGTCTCGGCTGAACGCATCCGCCAAATCGAGATGACCGCTCTACGCCGACTTCGCGCTACGCTGGACCATGACCCCTACTGACAAGCAGCCCTGTGTCCCCATTAATGGGGCAAGTAGTGATCCACGAGTAGCAACGCGAACAGCGCCATGAGATAGGTGATCGAGTAGCCGAATGTCCGCATCGGCAGATCCGAACGCGGGGAAATCAGGAGCGCCACAGCATAGGCGATGAATCCCGCGCCGAGGATTCCGGCCCCGACCAGATAAACGGGACCGCTCATGCGGGTAATGTAGGGAAGCAAGCTGACGACGACCAACAGCACGGTATAAAGCAGAATCTGTACCCGCGTAAACGCGACGCCATGGGTCACAGGCAGCATCGGAATGTCGACGCGGGCATACTCCTCGACCCGGTGAATGGCCAGAGCCCAAAAATGTGGCGGCGTCCAGACAAAAACGATCAGGAACAGCAACAGGGCATGCGGATCGAGGGTTCCCGTAACGGCCACCCAACCCAGGACGGGGGGCGCCGCGCCCGCAGCGCCACCAATCACGATGTTTTGCGGCGTCGCTCGCTTCAGATAGGCTGTATAAACGACCGCATAGCCGACCAATGACGCCAAGGTCAGAATCGCCGTCAAGACGTTCACCCAGACCAACAGGATCACCATCGACAACGCCCCGAGGATCGCCGCGAAGATCAAGCTCTGACGGACACCAACCGATCCGGTCGGCAGAGGGCGGCGGTGCGTGCGGGCCATGCGGGCATCGGCCTGGCGATCCAGCACATGATTGATCACTGCGGCACAGGAGGCTGCCAGCCAAATGCCCAGAGAGCCAAAAAACAATGCATGCCAGGGAATACCCACCGGCGTGGCCAGGAACATCCCGACCACAGCAGTGAATACGAGCAGGGCGACCACTCGCGGCTTGGTCAAATCAAGATAGGCCCGATAGGACGATTGCGACACCTGAGCCACCGATGATGAATCAATACGCATGACGCGTGCTCACCTCACGGTCGCCCATCAACAGATGGATCACCGTGACCAAGGTGAGCAACAGCACCGCTGCCCCGCCGTTATGGGCGGCTGCTACCGGCAACGGCAGGTGACCGACCACCGTGGCAATTCCCAAACCGACCTGCAGCAGTAATGCGGCTAACAGTGCCATGCCTGCCGGGCGCAAGATCGGCCGTGGGGGCCCTAGAATCAGCAGGAGCGCGAAACTGCCCAACACAACAAACGTCGTCACTGCACCAACTCGATGCGCGAGATGAATCGCCACCCGACCATAGTTGTCGAGCACACCGCCTTCATAGTCGATCCCGATGCCCCGCCAGAGAATGAATCCCTCATTGAAGTCAGCAGCCGGCCACCATTGGCCGTGGCAGGTCGGAAAATCGGGACAGGCCAATGCCGCATAATTGCTGCTGGTCCAACCCCCCAATGCAATCTGGGTCGTGAGCACCGCCAGCGCGCCGATAGCCGCCCAGCGCCACAGGCCGCGGACAGGCTTCGCGCCCTGGACGCCCAATGCCCCAGTCCTCAAGGTGATCCATGCCAACAACGCCAATGTCGACATCCCCCCGAGCAGATGCCCCATGACGATGAGGGGTTTGAGCAGCAAGGTGACCGTCCACATGCCCAACAAGGACTGAAAGATAATCAACCCCAGCAGAAGGATGGGCAACATCACCAGCTGCCCGGGCTCACGGCGTCGCCGCCAGGCAAGCAGCGCCAATGCCAGCACCAGCAGGCCCAAGGCCCCGGCCACGTAACGATGCGCCATCTCCTTCCAAGCCTTGGCGGTCTCGAGCTGACGATGCGGATAGGCCGCATTCGCAGCATCTGCCTGTGCTTCCGCCGGCACCTTCCAGTGCCCATAACACCCCGGCCAGTCCGGACAGCCCAGGCCGGCCTCGGACAAACGCACGTAACTCCCCAGGACCACCAATATCAAGGTCAATGCGGTCGCCAGCGCCGCCAGACGAAAAAACCAGGAATAACGCATCTCATTCATCCGATTTGGGAAAGGCGCAACAGTCGCTCCAAATCCGCCAAGATCCCCTTGGGATCCGCATCGATGCCATAGCGCATCATCAGGTTACCCAAGGGATCGACCACGTACAGTTGTGTACCGGGCCACGGCGCTCCCGGAGCAGACGAAGAAAACCGGCGCGCCGCATCAGGCGAGGCCAGTACGGCTACGATGAGATCCGGGTGCAACTCATGGAGCGCCTGCACGTCGCTCGGATCCGTCGGGGCCGACGGCAGCAGATAAATTCGCTGAACTCGATCCGTGTGCTTCCCCAGCGCTGTTCGCACCTGCCGAATCTGATAAAGGAACTCCTGGCAACCCGCGTCGCATGTCGCCAATCCCGGATAGATCAAGGACCAACGGCCGCGCAGGATGTCGGTCGGCAACGATACTCCATCCAGATCCTTTAGCGAAATATCCGAAAGTGTCTGAACCGGGCGGATCAGTTCGCCGTGATTCGCGTGCTGATCCGGCAACGGCCAACGATCGGCGTTGGCATACCAGACCGACGCCAACAACAATGGGCCGAAAAACAGCGAGGCCAACAGCAGCAGAAGCAAACGCCCACGCCATTGACCGCGTGTACCCACAGTCTCGTTCATCATATCAATGTCATTACGCTCATCTATGTCGGCGCCAGAACACCACGCTGATAACCACCCAGGTCAGCGCCAAAGAAGCCCACTGAAAGGCGTACCCATAATGCCGTTCAGGAGGCATCACCACCGGCCGCCAGTTGCGCTCGAAACCGTCAGGCTCATGGGAATCCAGCTGAAGTAACAAAGGATAGACGCGCGAACCCAGCGCTTGTTCAAGTTCGGCCGGGTCCGGGTATACCACAACTTTCGGCCACCCATGAGGCTCGACCGACGCTCGAAAAGACCAACCGGAGCGGGGGAATCTCACCAGCATGCCGCACACTTCACGGTCATTCTCGGGAACACGCAAGGAGCCCGCCGGTGCCCGATTGGCATCCTGAGCCACCCAACCGCGATTCACGATAACAGGATCCCCGTCCGCCGGCTTCAGCGGCGTCCATACATCAAAGCCCGCTATCCCATCATGGATCTGGCCATCCAGAAGGAATTGCCGATCCTGTTCATACCGGCCGGTGAAACACGCCTTGATGAACGCAACACCTGAAGCCGAAACCGAACGGGCCGCATCGGCGTTGACCTCAAGCGCCCCGGAATGAGCCTGAGCCGCGCCATACGCTTCCAAAAGCCGGCTCTTTTCCTGGCCACGCTGAAACTGCCAGAACGCAAGACCGACCAAGAGACTGAACACCGCGAGCCAGCCAATGACAATCACCAGCCGCCTGAGCACGCTCAAGAAAACTCCCGGTTCGGGACATCCATGGCAATAGACCCTGGCGACAATCCGCAGCTGCCGCCATAAAATGCGTCTTTATATCGAGCCGAAAGCCCCCTTGCCCTGCTTTCGCCGCTTGTCAAAACCGGCCACCTTCTCATACCCCTGCCATACCATTCAGGTCGTGCTAAACCATGCTTGTCAAAACAATTATCGTCGTCATCTTTCTCGGCATTCTCTACAGTCTCGGCTCCGGTCTCTATTTCCTGCTCAAAGACGAAAAAGGGGAAGGACGCACGGTTCAGGCACTGACGTGGCGGATTGGGCTGTCAATCGCACTGTTCGTTCTTATCCTGATCGGAATTGCCACCGGAGTCATCCAACCTCATGGCCTTTATCCAACACGTTGACCGAAGAAAAGCCGGAATGCGCATCCACCGCATTCCGGCTCATGACCGGGCATCAGAGAATATAAACAAAGATGAACAGGCCCAGCCACACCACATCAACGAAGTGCCAATACCACGCTGTTGCCTCGAAGGCAAAATGACGCTCGGGACGGAAATGTCCCTTTAGTGATCGAAATAACATCACCGTCAGCATGATCGTGCCCAAGGTCACATGAGCGCCATGGAAGCCCGTCAGCATGTAGAACGTCGATCCGTAAATGCCGGATTCCAGCGTGAGATTCAGATGCTCATAGGCATGGACATATTCTTCGGCCTGAAGCACCAAGAATCCGATGCCCAGGGCGACGGTAATGGCCAGCCACAAACTCGTACGCGCCTGGTGCCCTGCACGCACGGCGTGATGGGCCAGCGTAACGGTCCAGCTGCTCGTCAGGAGGATAGCCGTGTTGATCGCTGGTAATCCCCATGCTCCGACCGTCGAGAATTGCCCCCCAAGCGCATCCGGGCCATTGGTCGGCCATGTCGCTTCGAAATTCGGCCAGAGCAGCAAATGTGTCATCGATTCTGCGCCCGCCCCCGACAGCCACTGAATAGCCAGCATGCGTGCGTAGAAAAGTGCGCCAAAGAACGCTGCGAAAAACATCACTTCCGAAAAAATGAACCAAGCCATCGCCCAGCGGAATGTGCGGTCCACCTGTGCGTTGTACATATCCGCGAGACTTTCGCGAATCACCGCGCCGAACCACCCAAACAACATGACGACAAATATCGCCAGCCCCAACAGGGATGCGTAATATCCCCAGGAAATATTGTTCAGGCCGACCGAAACCCCGCCCACGAGCAAGAACAAGCCGATGGAACCCACAATGGGCCAGTAGCTCGGTTCGGGAACGAAGTAGACTTCTTTGTCGTGGCTTGCGTGCGCCATTAAAGGAATCCTCTGGTAATGCCTGAATGGTTTTTCACACTTCGACGCCACCTCCCTGACAGGAGGTGCAGTCATGAAATCATGATCCTGCCGGCCTCCCGGCAACGAGATCTGCCTGGGGAGCTGCGTCAAAAAATGTATAGGAAAGCGTCAACGTATCAATATCCGCGGGCAGCTTGGGATCGACATAAAAGCGAACAGGCATGTGCCGTGTCTCCCCACCCTCGAACTTTTGCTCCGTAAAACAGAAGCACTCGATCTTGCGCAGGTACTTGGCTGCTTCCCCCGGCGCGACACTGGGAACCGCCCTGCCGATCATGGGGCTCTCACGCAGATTCTGTGCGTAGTAAGTGACGGTCTCGATCGCGCCAGGATGAACCTTCAGACTGTCCGTATCCGGTTTGAATGCCCAGGGAAGGTCTTGATTTCGGTTCGCAACGAACTGGATCGTCACGGTGCGCGACAGATCAGGCGCCTCAACCTCTTCACTGGCAACGACCGCCATGCGTCCGTTGATCCCGGTCAGATCGCAGAACACGCGATACAGCGGAACGATTGCAAAGCCAAACCCGAACATCACAACGCACACCAAAGCGGCCTGCGTCAGCACCGATCGATGCGAGGCGCGGCTCCTGAGATGCTGGTTTTCGTCCATGGCATCCTCCGCTTTAACGCAGACTCATGGCAATGAAAAATGCCACATACACGATGCCTGCGAGCAAAAGCAGCCACCGTACCGTACGGCGAATGGCTGCCCGCTGTGTGTCTCGCGATGCCGAAGACAACTGCCTAATCCCCCGCCATCAACGAATCACGGGGGGAACCGTGAAGCTGTGATACGGCGGCGGCGACGAGAGCGTCCATTCGAGCCCCTCGGCACCTTCCCAGACCTGATCGGTTGCCTTTTCGCCGCCGCGGACACATTTGATGACAATGTACACGAACAACAGCTGTGAGAAACCGAACAGGAACGCCCCGACGGTCGAGATCTGGTTGAAGGTCGTGAACTGCAGCGCATAGTCCGGAATTCGACGGGGCATGCCCGCCAGTCCCGAGAAATGCATGGGGAAGAAGGTCAGGTTCACGCCAATCGTGGACAACCAGAAATGAAGTTTCCCCAGACGTTCGTCATACATGTGCCCCGTCCACTTGGGGAGCCAGAAATACACGGCGGCCATGATCGAGTAGACGGCGCCTGGCACCAGAACATAGTGGAAATGCGCGACGACGAAATAGGTATCGTGATACTGAAAGTCGACCGGTGCCATCGCGAGCATCAGCCCGGAGAACCCGCCGATCGTGAACATGAAGACGAACCCAAGGGCAAACAGCATGGGCGTTTCAAACGTCAACGAACCGCGCCACATGGTGGCAGTCCAGTTGAACACCTTCACGCCGGTGGGAACAGCGATCACCATCGTTGCGAACATGAAAAACAGCATGCCCGCCAACGGCAGACCGACCGTGAACATATGATGCGCCCAGACGATGAACGACAAAAACGCAATGGCGGCCATGGCATAGACCATAGACGCGTGACCGAACAGGGGCTTGCGCGAAAAGGTCGGGATGATGTGGGAAACCACACCGAACGCCGGAAGGATCAAGATATACACTTCCGGATGACCGAAGAACCAGAACACGTGCTGGAACAGGACGGGGTCACCACCGCCAGCCGCGTTGAAGAAGCTGGTCCCGAAATACCGATCGGTTAATAGCATGGTCACCGCACCGGCCAACACGGGCATCACAGCGATGATCAGGAAGGCGGTGATCAGCCACGACCAAGCGAACAGCGGCATTTTCATCAGGGTCATGCCCGGCGCGCGCAGATTCAGGATGGTCGCAATCACGTTAATCGCGCCCATGATCGAGGAAATCCCGAGCAAGTGGACCGCGAATATCAGGAAAGGGAAAGCCGGACCGGTCTGCAACACCAGCGGCGGATACATGGTCCATCCACCCGCGGGCGCGCCACCGGGCATGAACAGCGTGGCGATCAAGAGGGTGAAGGCGAATGGGAGAATCCAGAATCCCCAATTGTTGATACGCGGCAGCGCCATATCCGGCGCACCGATCATGACGGGCAGCAGCCAATTCGAAAGCCCAACGAACGCCGGCATCACGCCACCGAAGATCATCACCAAGGCATGCATGGTGGTCATCTGATTGAAGAACTCGGGACGCACCAGCTGCATGCCTGGCTGAAACAGTTCGGCACGAATCACCAGCGCCATAACGCCGCCGACCAGGAACATGAGCAGTGATATCCAGAGGTAGAGCGCCCCCAGGTCCTTGTGATTGGTCGTTGTCAGCCAGCGCCGGAAAAATCGCGGATCGGGGCCGTGGTCATGGTCATCGTGCACAACAGCATGGTCAGTCATCTCTTTTCTCCCACCAATCCGTTCATCGGGCAGCGACGATGGTTGATTCGGCATTCATCGCGGTCTGCTGCGGATTCTCGGCGCGCTGCGCCTCGAGCCAAGCCGCATAGTCTTCAGGCGTCTTCGCCTCGACGACAACGGGCATGAAGCCATGATCGCGCCCGCATAGTTCGGCGCACTGTCCACGGTACACACCGGGCACATCGATTTGCGTCCAGAATTCGTTGATGAAGCCGGGAACAGCATCTTTCTTCACGGCCAGTTCGGGAACCCACCACGCATGAATGACATCGTTTGAGGTGATCAGGAAGCGAATCTTTTGGCCAATCGGGACGACGACCGGATGATCCACGTTAAGCAGGTAATGATCGACCGACTCCAGATCGATCTGTGCACCCAGCTGGCGGGCCGCATTGCTATCCTGAGCCAGCGCGCTATAGAACGACACGTTCTCATCGAGGTAGTCGTAGTGCCACTTCCACTGATACCCGGTAATCTTGATGGTCATGTCAGGCGAGCTGGTGTCGTCCATCTTGATCAACATGCCAGCGGCCGGAATCGTCATCACGACCAGAATGGCAAACGGGATGATCGTCCAGATCAATTCGATCGCGGTGTTTTCATGAAAGTGGGCAGGCTCGGCGCCAGAGGATTTGCGGTGCCGAATGATCGAATAGAGCATTGCGGAGAAGACCAGTGCACCGATCGCCACACAGATCCAGAACATCGCCATATGCAGATCATGCACGCCGCGGCTGATCTCGGTGACACCTTCGGGCATGTTGTATCGCATTTCGGCATGCGCACTCCCGATTCCCACTAAAGTCGTCGTGGCCGCCAGAACCACCGACATCGCTTTGCTGCGCATCCGCTCACCTATCATGCCACTCGCACTCCTCAAGCCTTGGTTTACGGGATTCGTTGCCATCACAATCCCGGCCTCACCACTTCTTTCAATCGTTTCGCCAACCGCCGCCGTTCGAATTCACTCAGGCCACGGCCCAGTTCGAGCCGTTCACCCCGGCTGACCAACCACAGCCGGGAAGGCTCTGCTGCGGCGTCCAGACGAATGCGTGCCCATACTTGTTCGAAAACGGCAACCTGCTCTGGGCCTCGACGGCCGGATTCAACCCGGATGCGTCCCGACTCGATCCGCACCACCTGCCGGTACGCATTACGGCGCAGACAATGCCGCAGAGTCAGAATGACCGCAAGACTTTCAAGCCCGGCAAAGGGAAGAATAGGCCAAAGCCCCATCATCCCAGCCCATACGGCCCCGATCACCAACGGGGCACAAGCGAGCAAGCCAAATACCCAAGCAGTTCTGGGCGTCAGGGAGCCATCCGGAGCGATGACACAGCAAAATGGCTGTTCCGCCAAAGGCGCACTGGGGGAGTCCATCGGCACCTCCCGTCGTCGAAACGGTCAGCATACGCCCTGCTGGCCGCATCATCCGGTGGCACAGAGAAGGGCTAAAAAGCCGGGAGATCGTACTTGATCAAGATCACACCCGCAAGCCGTTTGGCTTGTCTATCGCGCAACCTTACCCACTGCGTCCGCCCAGCGTGGACTGGAGCAGCACCGGATTCAGGTGGGCCTCGGCAGGTCCGTCGTATGGAATGACACCCAGACACGGCACCGGCATGCGCGCCTGCAGTGTGGCCAGATTGCCCGCTCCAGCCGCCATATCGCGCTCGAGGTGATTGGCAACCCAGCCACACAGCTGGCCACCGATAGCCTGTGCAGATAGCAGCGCATGGTTCAGACAGCCCAACCGCATGCCAACCACCAGGATCACGGGCATACCGAGCCGCCTGGCAAGATCCGCCATTTCCCAATCGTCACCGAGTGGCACCCGCCATCCGCCGGCGCCTTCGGCCACCACCAGATCGGCTCGATCGGCCAACGTGCTGAATGCGCCCAAGATCCGATCAGGACAGATTTCGACCCCCGCCGCCTCGGCAGCCAGGTGCGGTGCGATGGGTGGCACGAACGCGCAGGGATTGACGAGATCATAGGGCACATCGACCGTGCTGGCCCGCATTAGGGCCAGCGCATCATCGTTGCGCAGTCCGCAAGGCGTAAGGGCGCAGCCCGTTGCCACCGGCTTGAACCCGGCCACCTTCAGGCCTTGCGACGCGAACAGGCGCAACAGACCGCTCGAGACATGCGTCTTGCCGATCTCCGTATCCGTTCCCGTAACGAACCAGCCGTTTGTCATCATCAGATCCGTGTCCTGGGGTTGCGACGCAGGCTCGACAGCGGCACCGACACCTCGTGGTCCCGGGGTGTCGAAGCGGACCGATCCGGCGCCCAGGCATGCCCGTAGACCAGTTCCATGCTGAGTTCCAGCGATTCATTCGGGCATTGTGCGAGATAGTGCCGTTGCATGGATTCGAAACGCCGCCTTCCGGTCAGTCCCCGGTGCCGCGCAATGAGCGAGTTCCCCCATCCGGCCTGGCGCAGATCACCGAACAAGGCTGGAAAGTCGGGATAGGTGAAGGTCAGCCGTTCCACGTCCATCACCGGATCGGCCAGCCGTGCCCGGACCAGCGCATCGCCGACGTCGTGCATGTCCAGGAATGGATGGACATGCGGCTCGTCATCCACTGCAGCCCACGCACGGCGAAATTCCTGGAAGGTATCCGGCCCCAGGGTCGTGAACAGGAACAGACCCCCGGGTCGCAGAATACGCGCCACTTCGGCAAACACGGGTTCCGGGTCGGTGAGTGCGCAGAGCATCAGATTGGAGAACACCAGATCGACGCTGTCACTGGTCAGCGGCATGCTGGGCACATCGGCCTGAACGCCATGCGGCGGCCTTTTCCAGAATGGAAGCCGCATGCGGCGCATCGGCGCAACCTGCGCCAGGCGCGACCGACTGACATCTACGGCGACGACGCGTGCATGGGGATAGCGCCGCGCCAGGGCACGGGCACCGGCGCCCGAGGCACTGCCCAGATCAACCACCCAGCGCGGCGCCAGCCGCATGTAATCAAGCCGCTCCAGCAGGCGACTGCGCGCTTCGGTCAGCAGGACGCTGTGTGCCAATCCTTTCCCCGCACGCGCGTAGCGGTGTCGCACTGCGCGATCATCCAGTCGATGCGGCGCCAGCGTCCAGTCCACCGGACGGTCGGTCATACGGCAATCTCGTTGGTCGTCATTCACCCTCGTCCCAACAGCGGCTCAGCGCCTCGAGCAGACCATCGACCTGCGCGGGGGTGTGCGTTGCACAGAGCGTGATACGCAGGCGCGCCGTCCCTGCCGGAACCGTTGGCGGCCGGATGGGCGTCACCCAATAACCGGCCTCCAGAAGGCGCGCCCCCAGTGTCATGGCGCGCGCTGCATCGCCGACCAGCAGCGGCTGGATCGGCGTCGCAGAGGCCATGAGCGGCAATCCCAGCCGTTCCGCGCCGGTGCGAAAACGCGCCACCAGTTCAGCGAGATGAGCGCGCCGCCAGGTTTCGCGCCGCGCCACGGCCAACGCCGACCGCGTCGCTGCAGCCAAGGCCGGCGGCGGCGCAGTCGTATAAATATACGTCCGCGCGCGCTGCACCAGGTAGTCGATCAGCGTTTCGCTGCCGGCGACGAAGGCTCCGAAGGTACCGAGTGCCTTGCCGAGCGTACCGATATAGACCGGCACCTCGGCGGCCGACAGGCCGAAATGCGCGACCGTACCCGCCCCGTCGCCCAACACACCGAAACCATGCGCATCATCCACAACCAACAGCGCTTGGCGACGCGCGGACAGCTCAGACAACGCCGCCAGGGGGGCGAGATCGCCGTCCATGCTGAAGACCGCGTCGGTCACGATGAGCGCGGGTCCCGACGCCTCGGCCATTGCCGCATCAAGCGCGGCGACATCGCCGTGGGCGTAGCGCTGCATCCGCCCCCGCGACAGCCAACCGCCGTCCAGCAGGGAGGCATGGTTCAGGGCGTCCTCAAAGATGACATCGCCCGGCTCGGTAAGGGCATTGATAACGCCCATATTGGCCATGTAGCCGGTGGAGAACAGCAGCGCTCGCGGCCGCCCTACGGCCTCGGCCAGCTCCCGCTCCAACGCATCGTGCTCTGGATGGTGGCCGCTGATCAGATGCGCTGCTCCGCTGCCCGTGCCCTGCGTCGTTGCCGCCCGCGCCAGGGCTGCCGCCACCTCGGGATGGTCGGCCAGCCCCAGATAGTCGTTACTGCAGAACACCAGGCAGTCGCGCCCTTCAAGACGCGCATTCACCCCTTGACGCTGCTCGAGCGCACGCGGCTGGCGATAGAGGCCCCGGGCATGGCGCTCGGCCAGCGCCTGCTCCCAGCGTTGCATGAAAGGCAACGGGGCGCTCACCGCGATGCGGCCTCGGCAGCGTCGCCCTCGGGCCGCATCCCCAGCCGCCCGAGGAGTGCCAGGTCCGAATCCCCTTCGGGATTCGGCGTGGTGAGCAGACGCTCGCCATAGAAGATGGAATTGGCGCCAGCCAGGAAACACAGTGCCTGCATCTCGGAACTCATCGCCGTACGGCCTGCAGACAGGCGCACATGCGAACGCGGCATGAGGATTCTTGCAACCGCGATGACGCGCACGAAATCAAGCGGATCGACCGCCTCGGCTGCATCCAGCGGCGTCCCCTCGACACGCACCAACTGGTTGATGGGCACACTCTCGGGATGCGGAGAAAGATTAGCCAGCGCGCGCAACAGCTCGGCCCGGTCGGCCGAACCCTCGCCCATACCGACGATGCCGCCACAGCACACTTTGATCCCGGCCTCACGCACATGCGCCAAGGTGTCCAACCGGTCCTGATAGGTCCGGGTCGAAATGATCTCGCGGTAATACTCGGGCGAGGTATCCAGATTATGGTTGTAATAATCGAGCCCGCACTCGGCCAGATAGTCCGCCTGCTGGGCTTCGAGCATCCCCAGCGTCACGCAGGTTTCCAGACCTAGCTCGCGCACACCGCGCACCATCTCTCCGACCCGCTCCAGATCGCGTGCACGCGGAGTGCGCCAAGCCGCCCCCATGCAGAAGCGTGTGGCTCCGGACTCGCGCGCGCGGCGCGCAGCCGCCAGCACGGTCTCAAGGTCCATCAACTTCTGCCGCTCCACTCCGGTATCGAAATGCACGCTCTGCGGGCAATAGGCGCAATCCTCCGGGCAGCCGCCAGTCTTGATGCTGAGCAGGGTGCTGATCTGGACGGCGGCCGGATCGAAGTGCCGACGATGCAGGCTTTGGGCGGCGAAGATCAGATCGGGAAACGGCCAGTCGAAAAGCGTGCGGACTTCCTCGGATGACCAGTCAGAGCGAATGGGTTGTTCAAGCACGGAGGATACGGTGGTCATGGACGGCATTCCTTGGCGTCAGGCAATGATCGCGGGAATCATAATTCGCACGGCGGCGCTGTCAACCCAAAGCCGACCCGATGGTTGACCGCGGCGACTTTCCCGGAGAGTCGCTGCTCTTGCCTTGGTGCTGCACACTATGCGGCCAAGCGGGGTTGCCGGGGCTGGACCTGTGCGCCGCCTGCCATGCCGATTTACCGTGGAGCCGATCCGCGTGCCCCGGTTGCGCCGCGCCGTTGCCGGAAGGCGCGGGCGCTTGGCGCTGCGGCGCCTGCCTGAACCGACCGCCCGTCTGGGATGGCGCGTTCAGCGCCCTGCACTACGCACCGCCGATCGACCGGCTCATCCAGGAACTGAAGTTTCACGGGCGGCTATCGCGTGGGCGCCTGTTGGGTGATCTTCTCACGCAGGCGCTGACCGCCGCGCGGCACACTCCCTGGCCCGAAACGCTGATTCCGGTCCCCTTGCATCGCGCGCGCCTGAAAGAGCGGGGATTCAATCAGTCTCGCGAGCTGGCGCTGCGGTTAAGCCATCGTCTTGGAATCACCCTTGGCGACAGCTGGGTCGAGCGCATTCAGCCAACGCAACCGCAGATCGGACTCAGCGCAGCTGCGCGACGGCGCAATCTCCGGGATGCTTTCGCAGTGCGCGGGAAGCCGCCTGCCCACGTCGCCATTCTCGATGATGTATTGACCACCGGAAGTACCGTCGCCGCCTTGAGCACCGCCCTACGCGCAGCGGATGTGACGCGGATCGAGGTGTGGACGGTGGCGCGGAGCGCGCCTGATCACCCGGCCGGTCCGGCCAAATAGGCGCCGAGGATGCCCAGGAACACCACACCGCCGACCCAGTTGTTATTGCGGAATGCGGCAAAACACCCGGCCCGGTCACGCCTGCGCACGAGGTAACCTTGTCGGACGAACAAGCCCGCGACCCCCAGCAGCGACAACCAGTAAGGCCACGCCAAGCCCGCCTGACGGCCGACGAGAAGCAGTGCCAGCAGCATCAATCCTTGCAGGACCGCAAGAATCGCAACGTCCAGCTCACCGAACAGGATCGCGGTCGATTTGACGCCGATCTTGAGATCGTCATCCCGATCCACCATCGCGTACTGCGTATCGTAAATCACGGCCCAGAGCACTGCGACGAGGAAAACGAGCCAAGCGAGCGGCGGCGGAAACTGCGCGGTCTGACCCGCCCACGCCATGGGAACCGCCCAACCGAAGGCCATCCCCAGATAGACCTGCGGCAGATAGGTATAGCGCTTCATGAGCGGATAGGTGGCCGCGAGAAACGCCCCGCCGAACGCCAGCAGCAGCGTCATGCGGTTGCACAGCAGCGCCAGTCCCAGCGCGATCAGCATCAGAAACCCGAACAGGGCCAGCGCTTCCTCAGGATAGACCCGCCCCGCCGCCAGCGGCCGATCACGCGTTCGCTCCACGAAGGGATCGACGTTGCGGTCGAGGTAGTCATTGATCACGCAGCCCGCCGAGCGCATGACCCAGACCCCGGAAACGAACACGGCGACTACACCCCAATCCGGGCGACCGTTACCGGCCAGCCACAAGGCCCACAGCATGGGCCATAGCAGGAGCAGCGCGCCGATCGGCCGATCCCAGCGCATCAACAACGCATACTGCCAGAGACGTGCCCTCACGCTAGGCGCATAAACCACCCAGCAGTGGGCGAACCGTTCCGCAAATGAATCGGGGCGGGAAGAAGAATTGGCTTTACGCATGCAACATATCCAAAGCCACAGGTAAAAAGAATTCGCTCACCACAACCGGCGCAGTGGGCAGCATGAAGGTCGAGCGCCGTCCCCACACCGGTCCGGGCGGGACCGCCAGCCCCCGGCTCAACGCGCGATGACGCGGCGAACCAGGTCGAATCTGACCGATGTCCATGGACCCCCGACGCACGCGCGAATGGGAAAACAGCATCTCCCCCAGCGGCCGACTGCCCAACCTCACCAAGTCACGCCATTCACCCCGAAGCGCGGCGCGCGGCAACAGACTGCAAGCGTAAACAACCGGCTGTCCATGACAGCATAGATACACCTCCCGCCAGCACACCAGTGCGCCGGCCGGCAGCTGGAGCTGCACTGCTTCCGTCGCACCGAGTCGACCAGGGCTTTCCGCCAGCACACGCACCGAGAAAGCGGCACCGCAACGCGCGCGCAGGCGCGCTGTCAACGAACCGGGATGAAGCAGGACAGGATGCCATGGGCGCGGCAGCCTGAACCGTGCAGCGCTCACCGGGCGCCAGAGAACGTCGCCGATTCCGCCGCGCGGAAGTCCTTTTTTTTCCTCAGGCTCCTGCATACCGTTCCGCCTGATTCTGCCAACGATCGATCAATCGAGCAGCCAATGCCGGAGCTTCGTCCAGCAAGCGATCTGCCTCGACCTGGGCAGGCGCCATGAGATCCGCATCGGACACCGGATCGGCAACCCGCCAGCGCCGTTCACCGGTCTGCCGGGTGCCCAGCCATTCCCCGGGACCCCGCAGCGCCAGATCGCGGCGTGCGATCTCGAAACCATCGTGCACCTCGCGCAGCGTCTCGAGCCGTGCCCGCGCCGTCCTCGACAATGGCGTTTCGTAGAGCAGCACGCAGTTGCCCGGTGACGCACCGCGTCCGACACGCCCCCGCAGCTGGTGCAGCTGGGCCAGTCCGAAGCGTTCGGCGTTCTCAACCACCATGACCGTTGCCCGCGGCACATCGACACCGACCTCGATCACCGTCGTCGCCACGAGGACATCCAGTTCGCCCCGCACAAAGGCACCCATAACGGCATCACGTTCGCTACTTGCCAGCCGACCGTGCAGCAAACCCAGGCGAAGATCGGGGAACGCCTGCACCAGGCGCTCGAACAATACCTGCGCCGCCTCGCCCTGTGCCCGTTCACTTTCCTCGATCAACGGGCAGACCCAATACACCTGAGCGCCCTCGCGGCATGCGACCTGGACCCGATCAGCGACCTCCCCGCGACGGCGAGCCGGCAGCACGACCGTCCGTATCCCGGCCCGGCCCGGCGGCAATCCGTCGATGACCGACACGTCCAGATCGGCAAACAACCCCATGGCCAGCGTGCGCGGAATCGGCGTTGCCGTTAAGACGAGTTGATGCGGCACACCATCCGATCCCTTCTCTTGCAAGGCAAGCCGTTGCTGTACGCCGAATCGATGCTGCTCATCCACCATCACCAACCCCAATCGTGAAAATTGCAGCCAATCCTGGAACAAGGCGTGGGTTCCGATGACCAGCGCCGGCTCGCCGGTCTGAATCCGTGCGGCCGCCTCCCGGCGCGCAGGCGCACCACTGCGGCCGAGCAGCGCCAACGGCTGAATCCCGAGCGGCGCGAACCAGCGCCTGAAGTTCTTCAGATGCTGCTCGGCCAGCAACTCAGTCGGCGCCATCAGTGCCGCCTGCCAACCCGACCCCAACACGACGGCGGCAGCCAACGCCGCAACGGCGGTTTTTCCCGAACCCACGTCCCCCTGAACCATCCGCAGCATGGGGGTCGATCGCGCCAGGTCGGCCCGCACCTCAGCCACCACCCGCCGCTGCGCAGGTGTCAGCACGAACCCAAGCCCAGCCTCCACTCGGCCGCAGAATCCATCTGGATCGCAAAGCGATGGCGAATGCTGTGATCGCGCACGCTGGCGGCGACGACGCAAGACCAATTGATCGGCCAGCAGCTCTTCCCATGCCAGACGACGGCGCGCGGGATGCTGCGGGGTCAGCACCCTATGCATCAACTCGGGCAGCGGCCGATGAATCGACTCCAATGCCTCATCCAGCGCCATCAGCCCGAGCTCGCGCAGCCGGGCCGTCGACAGCGTCTCGCTGATCCCCAGCGCCGGCAGCCGCGTGAGCAAATCCGCCACAGCGCGACGCAGTCGATCCTGAGACACGCCCGCAACCGTGGGGTATACAGCCAGGGCTCGCGTGGGCAATGGTTGTTCCGGCTGCACCAGACGACCGCGGGGATGGGCCATTTCGTAGCCGAAAGCCCCAGCACGAACCGGGCCGTAGCACCGCAGCCACACGCCGACCTGCCATGTCTTGCGCTGAGCCTGGTGCACATGGAAAAACCGGACATCGACCGTCCCACGCCCATCACCGAGGCGCAGCCAGAGGCCAGACCGGCGACCGGCCGCGGCTTTGAGCTGCAGGATCCGCCCCTGCACCAGCACGGCATCGGCTGGACTCAGGGCATCCAACGGAGTGAGCCGCGTGTGATCCTCGTAGCGCAGCGGCAAATGGAACAGGAGTTCCTCGATCCGAGACAATCCGAGACGTGCAGCCAGCTGAGCCAGTGCCGCTCCGTCCGTCCGACGCGCCGGCGAGCTGGCTCGCTTGCCCTTTTGAACTAGATCTGGCACACCGCGTCGATTTCGATCATGGCTCCACGCGGAAGCGCGGCGACCCCGACCACGGCACGCGCCGGATAAGGCGGTTGGAAGTATTCGCTCATCACCGCGTTGACGGCGGCGAAACCGGAAAGATCCGTGAGATATACCGTCAGCTTGATCACGCGCCCCAAATCGCTACCGCCGGCGCGCACCACGGCCGCGAGGTTATCCAGCGCTTGGCGCGCCTGATCCGCAATCGGTCCAGGGATCAGCTCGCCAGCCGGATCGAGTGGAATCTGGCCCGAAACAAACAGCAGGGTGCCTGCGCGAATGGCTTGGCTGTAAGGTCCAATGGCGGCCGGGGCTTCGTCCGTCATCACAGCATCACGGCTCATGGAAACTCCCGATGTGAATCCCTGCATGAGTGAACTGCACAGCGCACCTCAAGACTTGCTTCGGCCGACCCGAATTACACAGGTCATGGCATGCAAATGCCGCAGAATGCGGGCCAGGTGAAGCCGGTCGCGAACGGTAATCGTAAAAACCAGCGACGAGGTATGACCATACTTTTCATCGACCGTTACATGCTCGATGTTGGCATCGAGTCGCGCCATTTCCGCCGTGATCTGCGCCAAGACGCCACGCTGATTGGTCGCCTCCATGCGGATCTCCACCGGAAATTCACGGTCCGGATGGTCGGCCCACTGAACGTCGATCCACTTGTCGGGATGCTTGCGGTATTCGTTGAGATTGCGGCAGACCTGGGTATGAATCACGATGCCCCGTCCGCTGCTGAGAAAGCCCAGAATGCGATCGCCCGGAATGGGGTGGCAGCAGCGACCGAAGGTCACCACAAGCCCTTCGGTTCCCTTGATCGCCAACGCGTCGCGCTGCTCGGTAGAGGCCAATCGCTCGACATCAGTACCAAGTCCAGTGAACTGCGCCAGTCGCCGCGCCACCAGAGGCGCCATGTATTCGCCCAGCCCGATGGCCTCGAACAAGGCATCGCGACCGGCGATCCCCATGTCCACCAACACCTGCTGCCACACCCCGTCATCGATCTGATCAAGGATCAGCTGGTATGCGGTAAGGGCTCTTTCCAGCAACCGGCGCCCCAGCGCCGCTGCTTCATCGGCCTTGAGATTCTTGAGATAGTGCCGGATGTTGGTGCGCGCCCGCGCCGTGGTGATGAAATTCAGCCAGGCCGGATTGGGCTGGACCGATTCGGAGGTGAGAATCTCCACGGTCTGGCCGTTGCGCAACGGGGTGCTCAGCGGGACGATGCGTCGATCCACCTTGACCGCGGCGCAACGATTACCGATGTCGGTATGTACTGCGTAGGCGAAATCGACCGGCGTTGCCCCCACCGGCAGGCGCATGATCCGCCCTTTGGGCGTGAACACGTAGATCTCGTCCGGGAACAGGTCGCCCTTGACGCTTTCCAGAAATTCCTGGGAGCTGCCCACCCGCTTCTGCATTTCCATGATGCTGTGCATCCACTCCCGAGCCCGGTCCTGCGTACCGCCCGGCGCGGTCTGCTCGGTGAAGGGATACTGCCAGTGCGCAACGACACCTACCTCGGCGAGCAGCTCCATTTCCCGCGTGCGGATCTGCAGCTCGATCGGCACGCCGTGCGGCCCGAACAGCACGGTATGCAGCGACTGATACCCGTTGGCCTTGGGAATGGCGATGTAGTCGCGAAACCGACCCGGCACAGGCTTGTAGACGCCATGGGCCACGCCAAGGGCACGGTAGCAGTCGTCCACGCGCTCGACCTGGATGCGGCAGGCATAGATATCGCCCAACTCGTGGAAAGTGGTCTCGCGATTGCGCAGCCTCAGATAAAGGCTATAGAGATGCTTGTCGCGACCGGTCACCTGAGCCGTGACATGCTCCCGTCCCAACGCACTTCTGAGTGCCGATTCGACTTGATCGAGCACGCGTTTGCGATTGCCGCGTGCGCGCTCGACCAATTCCGCCAGAACCCGGTAGCGAAACGGATGCAGCGCTGCGAAACTCAGATCCTCGAGCTCCACCCGCAGCGCATTCATTCCCAGTCGATTGGCGATCGGCGCATAAAGGGTCAGGGTTTCGCGCGCGATGCGGCGGCGCTTGTCCGGACGCATCACATCCAGTGTGCGCATGTTGTGCAGCCGGTCCGAGAGCTTGATGAGCATGACGCGGATGTCCTGGGACATCGCCAGCATCATCTTGAGGAAACTTTCGGCCTGCGCCTCGGCCTTGGACTTGAACTGGATCTGGGTCAGCTTGCTGACGCCGTCGACCAGCTCGGCCACCTCCGGATCGAACAGCTGCGCGATATGCTCCTTCGCGGTGGGTGTATCTTCGATCACATCATGCAGCAGCGCGGCCATGATGCTGCGGTGATCCAGGCGCATCTTGGCGAGAATGTGCGCCACGGCCACTGGATGAGAGATGTAGGGTTCCCCGCTGAGCCGGATCTGCCCGGCATGCGCTTCCATACTGAACGTACAGGCGCGGGTCACCTCGGCGATCTGACTGTCGTCCAGATAGCTCTGAAGTTCGCGGATCAGTTCGGGAAAGCCGGTGATATCCTGCAGTCCGACGGATCCATCGCGATCGAGACGCTCGCTGACATCCAGGGACATCGTCGTGAGGCTCGCGACAGCTCCTCTTAAAGGTCTTCCGGCGCGGCGCTTTCCGGTGCCGCCTCCGGCATGACCATCTCGCCGGGCTCGAGTTCGTCGATTGCGCCGAGCTGGGGGAACTGCCGAATCAGGGGAATATCCTTTTCCTTCAGGATTTCCCGGGTCACGTCGCCATGGGCGATTTCACGCAAGGCCAGCACCGTGGGTTTGTCATTATCCCAGGACAGATACGGGTCCGATCCTCGCACCAGCTGACGCGCACGCTTGGCCGCCACCAACACCAGCTGGAAGCGGTTATCCACGTTGGAAAGACAATCTTCAACTGTTACGCGTGCCATTTTCGATATCCTCCGCATCCACCCGATCAGGCAGATGTCAATAAAACGGGTTTCCAGCGCCCCACTGCGGCCAATCCCCCAGCGCGACACAATGCTGGATTCCAGTGTATTCCAAGCAAAAAGATCAGGCCAGAAGATCGTTCAGCCAAGCACTGCGGAAGTCAGCCTGTCGATCGGTCCGGCAGCGCGCAGCGCGCACAATGGCCTGGAGATCGGTCAGGGCCTCATCAAACCGATCATTGACGACAAGATACTCGAATTCGCCGTAGTGACGCATTTCCGCCACTGCCAGCGCCAAACGCTGTTCGATCACATCGGGCGAATCAGTGGCGCGCCCGCGCAAGCGCCGCTCAAGCTCCCCGCGCGAGGGCGGCAGGATGAAGATGCTGATACAGGCCGGCATCAGCGCACGGATCTGGCGCGCGCCCTGCCAGTCGATTTCCAGTATCACGTCCTCGCCTGCGGCCAGCCGCTCTTCCACCGCCGCGCGACTGGTTCCGTAGCAGCGCCCGAAGACCTCAGCATGCTCCAGAAACGCACATTCGCTCACCATGCGTCGGAACGCATCCTCGTCAATGAAGTGATAGTCCCGTCCGTTCTCCTCGCCCGGTCGGGGCCGGCGCGTGGTATGCGACACCGAAAACCGAAGCCTCGGATCGGCGGCCATCAAGGCCTGCACCAGACTGGTCTTGCCCGCCCCGGAAGGCGCCGCGATGACGAACAGGTTGCCGCCGCTCATTGCCTCACTCCACGTTCTGGATCTGCTCGCGCATCTGTTCGATCAGGACCTTGATCTCGACCGCGGCGCGGGTCAGCTCGGCGTCCTGCGATTTGGAGCCCAGGGTATTGGCTTCGCGGTTGAATTCCTGCAGCAGGAAGTCAAGCCGCCGTCCAACGGGTTCGGTGCGCGCCAGCGTCGCTGCCCATTCCGCGAGATGGCTATCCAGCCGGTCCAGCTCCTCGGCAACGTCCATGCGCTGGGCGGCAAACAGCAGTTCCTGCTCGAGTCGTCCCGGATCGGCCTCGACGCCGAGTTCGGCGATCCGGGCCAGCCACTTGCTTCGAACCGCCTCGCGCACTTCGGGCAAACGGCTGCGCGCCCGCGCCACCCATTCGGCGACGGCCTCGGCGCGTTCACGCAAGCCCGTCACCAAGCGCTCACCTTCACGCCGCCGGGCTTCGTTCAGCGCCTCCAGGGCTTCGCCCAACAGACGCATCACCTCGCGCCCCAGACTTTCCAGATCGAGTGGCGTTTCCTGAAGGACACCGGGCCAGCGCAACACGTCGAGGCCGGCGGTTGGCGCGGGAAAATCACTCGCGAGCTGTTTGCACAGCTGACCCAAAGCCGCCACCAGCGGCGCATTGAGTGTCAGATTCTCGCCCTCCCCGGTCTCACGCACAAAGCGCAGCTGCGCCTCGAGCTTGCCGCGCCGAACCCGCTCGGCCAGCGCCTCACGCACAGTTGGGTCCAGCACCCGCCATTCCTCCGGCAGGCGCACCGTCGTTTCGAGATAGCGATGGTTGACGGTGCGCAGCTCCCAGATCAGCCGGCCTTCGGGCAAGGCACGCTCGGCGCGCGCGAAACCAGTCATGCTGACGAGCATTCGATTCTCCATCAATACAGGGCCCCGGTCGGGAGAAACGGCGGGAGCGTTATACTGTGTGGCCGGGGCGCGCCGCATGGCGCGTCATCGATCCATGAAAACAGATAAGGATACCCGAATGCGCCCGAGCGGCCGAACTCCCGATCAATTGCGCCCCATCCTGCTGCAGCGCCAATTCACTCGCCATGCCGAAGGTTCGGTCCTGGTTGGCTTCGGCGACACGCGGGTGATTTGCACCGCCAGTGTGCAGGAGTCGGTTCCCGGCTTTCTGCGCGGCAAGGGTCGCGGTTGGGTCACGGCTGAGTACGGAATGCTGCCGCGTGCCACGAACAGTCGTTCGGATCGCGAGGCGGCTCGCGGCAAGCAAACCGGCCGGACGCAGGAAATCCAGCGCCTGATCGGCCGCGCCTTGCGTGCGGTGGTCAACACGGAGGCGTTGGGCGAGCGCACCGTGATTCTCGACTGTGACGTCATTCAGGCCGATGGCGGCACCCGGACTGCCGCGATCACCGGGGCGTATGTCGCCCTCCACGATGCCATGCGCCATCTGGAGCGGCGACGAATGCTCACACGCTTTCCACTGCATGGCCAGGTAGCCGCCGTGTCCGTCGGCATCTATCGCGGCGAGCCGGTGCTGGATCTCGACTACGCCGAGGACGCCGAAGCCGAAACCGACATGAATGTCGTAATGAACGAAGCCGGCGGCTACATCGAGTTGCAGGGCACGGCGGAAGGACATGCCTTCCGTCCCGATGAACTCAGCGCCATGCTGGAGCTGGCGCGAGGCGGAATCATGCAGTTGCTCGAGGCCCAGCGCGAGACACTGGCGTCCTCGCCGTGACCCGGGAGGTGATCCTGGCGACCGGCAACGCGGGCAAGCAGCGCGAGTTCGCAGCGCTGCTGGCGCCCCTGGACTGGACTGTGATCCGCCAGAGCGAGCGCGGCGTGATCCCGGCACCGGAAGAAGGGATGACCTTTATGGAAAACGCCCTCGCCAAGGCACGCGCGGCCAGTGCGCAAACCGGACTGCCGGCACTGGCCGATGACTCAGGGCTCGTGGTCGATGCGCTCGGCGGCGCGCCCGGCGTGCATTCAGCCCGTTACGCCGGCCCCAATGCCCAGGACGCCGACAACGTCCGGCACCTGCTCGCGGCGCTCGAACCCGTGGGCGAGATGGAACGGAGCGCGCACTTTTACTGTGTGATCGTCTACCTGCGCCACGCAGCGGACCCCGAACCCCTGATCGGTCAGGGTCGCTGGGAAGGACGTATTCTGACCGCACCCCAGGGCACCGGCGGTTTCGGCTACGACCCCGTCTTCTGGGTACCGGAACAAGGCTGCAGCGCCGCCGAACTCGATCCCGCTGTCAAGAATCGCCTGAGCCATCGCGGCCGGGCGCTCGCGGCACTGCGCACCCAACTGATGGCCGCGGATGACTGAACAGGCGGTTCAAGACCGGCTGACCACGCCGCCCCTGGGGATTTATGTGCACCTGCCCTGGTGCGTGCGCAAATGCCCCTATTGTGATTTCAACTCCCATGCACGTAATCCCGGGCTGATTTCCGAGTCGCCGTATCTCGCGGCACTGGAGGCCGACCTGCGTCAGGATCTCGCGCTACTGGGAACCCCCCGACCGGTGCACAGCGTGTTCATCGGTGGCGGAACGCCGAGCCTGTTTTCGCCCGAAGCCATCGGCCAGCTGCTCAAGACGTTACGCCGCCACCTCCCCTTCAGGCCGGATACCGAAATCACGATGGAAGCCAATCCCGGCACCTTTGAGCGGGAACGTTTCCACGGCTACCGCGCCGCCGGCGTCAACCGGCTCTCGGTCGGTATCCAGAGCTTCAACGATACTCATCTGCAACGCCTGGGACGCATCCATTCGGGACATGATGCCAGCCAGGCGATCAGCGCGGCGCATGAAATCGGCTTCGACCACCTGAATCTCGATCTCATGTACGGCCTGCCTGGGCAGGATTTGAATGAAGCGCTTGCCGATCTGGAACAGGCCATCGATCTGGGGCCCGATCACATTTCCCATTACCAACTCACGATCGAGCCCAATACGCCCTTCGCGCAACGCCCGCCCCGATTACCACCCGACGAGACGCTCTGGCGCATGGAACGGCGCTGCCGGGTCGCTCTGGGTCGTGCCGGCTTCAAGCGCTATGAGGTATCGGCCTTCGCCCGACCAGGCGCAGCCTGCCGACATAATCTCAATTATTGGACCTTTGGGGATTACCTCGGCATCGGCGCCGGCGCCCATGGCAAGTTGACCGATACCGCAAGCGGGCATATCTGGCGCACTCGCAAGCAAAGCCATCCGCAGCGCTATCTCGCTACTGCGTCCACCACCGCCCGGTTGGCCGATCACGAAGCCGTTCCGCCCATTGCCCGGCCGCTGGAATTCCTGATGAATGCCCTGCGTCTGACCGATGGATTCCGACTGGAACTCTATCGGCAACGGACCGCCCTAAGTCCCGAGCTGTTGCTGCAGTCCTTGGCAGCAGCCCTGTCCGATGGGCTGCTTCGGCAGCAAGCCGACAGCGTGATTCCGACCGTTCGCGGTTTGGCGCTGACCAACGAATTGCTGTTGTCCTTCATGGCGGACGAAATCGCAGCATCTGCTTGACCCGCACCGGAAATCCGCTCGATTCCAACCGTTTTTCCCAGAGTTATGCACAGCTTGTAAACAACTCGGGGATTGACTTTTCACGCCGCGTGGCCGCGGCAATAAAATCAACCATATAAGCTCAACTTATTGAAAGACAAGTGATTAAGCAAAGGTGATCATTTTGTGACCAGCCTTTTGAATCCCTTGTGCCATCTGGCTTTTCACACCTTACCCGCCTGTTGCCCACAAGATTATCCACAGGCCATGTGGAAAACCCGATTTCATGCTGAAACCATCGCCGACTATCCCGATATCGACCTTGTGGGCTATCCTTTGCGACTTACCCACTCTGTCTGCTCAGGATTCCAAGACCATCCGCATGCGTCCCGACGCCATTCTCCCCATGGCCAAAGCGGTTCTGCGCATCGAGGCCCAAGCCGTTTCAGCGCTGATCGACCGGATCGGCGATGAGTTCGTGCGTGCCTGCCAACTCCTGCTCGACTGCCAAGGGCGAGTGGTAGTCATGGGCATGGGAAAATCCGGCCATGTCGGGCGCAAGATCGCCGCCACCCTGGCCAGCACCGGAACCCCCGCGTTCTTTCTCCACCCGGCCGAAGCCAGCCACGGCGACCTGGGGATGATCACGCGTGCGGATACCGTGATCGTCTTGTCCAATTCCGGGGAAACCCAAGAGCTGCTGGCCATCACTCCCCTGCTCAAGCGCCAGGGCATCCCCCTGATCTGCATGACGGGACAGCCCCGATCCACGTTGGCGCAGGCAGCCACGGTCTGTCTGGATGTCGCCGTCGACCAGGAAGCCTGCCCGCTCGGACTGGCCCCGACTGCCAGCACCACGGCGACACTCGCCATGGGCGATGCCCTGGCCATTTCCCTTCTCGAGTCCAGAGGCTTCACTGAAACGGACTTCGCACGTTCTCATCCAGGGGGGGCGCTCGGGAAACGCCTGCTGCTACACGTCGACGACCTCATGCACCGGCCGCCACGCGTGCCTCAGGTTCAGGTCGGCACGTCATTGGCAGATGCCTTGCTCGAAATGACCCGGCAAGGACTGGGCATGACGACAGTCGTCGATGCGCAGATGCGTCTGCAGGGCGTTTTCACGGATGGCGACCTGCGGCGCGCACTGGCTGGCGCTACGGACCTGCGCCATACCCCCATTCAGGCAGTCATGACGCCGCATGGCACCACACTCCGGCCGGAAGCGCTGGCGGTCGATGCGCTGAATCTGATGGAAGACCGCAAGATCATGGCGCTTGTCGTCGTGGACGAAGCCGATCGGGTCATCGGCGCTCTGCACATGCATGACCTGCTGCGGGCAGGTGTAGTATGACGGTCAGCGCGGAGGTGATCGAGCGGGCACGCGGCATCCGCCTGGCCGTGTTCGACGTCGACGGTGTCCTGACGGACGGGCGTCTGTATTTCGCTCCGGAAGGCCCGGAAATGAAGGTATTTCACGCGCGGGACGGGCTCGGGATCAAACTGTTGCGCCGCCACGGCATCGAAGTCGCCGTCATCTCGGGGCGTCAATCGCCCGTGGTGGCCCGCCGCATGGACGCCTTGGGCGTCACCCATGTGTACCAGGGCAATGATGACAAACTGCCGATACTGCGCGACTTGCTAAAGAAGCTCTCGCTCGCACCGCAAGCCTGTGCCTATGTCGGCGATGATGTCATCGATCTGCCGCCCATGTCTGTTGCCGGCCTGGCCTGCACGGTTGCCGACGCCCACCCTGCGGTGCGCCGGGCCGCGCATTGGATTACCGCGGCGCCCGGCGGTCAGGGCAGCGCACGCGAGGTTTGTGATCTGATCCTGACGGCGCAGTCGGCACTGCCGGATGAATGGAAACCAATCTCGTGAAACGCCTGATCAGCCGCCCGTGGGGACTTCTTTTCCCGGCCGGTGCGCTGGCCGCCTTCCTGGCCCTCAATTCGCTCGACAACCCCCGGCAAGATGACATGGCTTCACAAACGCCGACAGCGGATTACGAACTCCACAATTCTCGGATCGACCAGCTGGATGAGACCGGTCGTTTGAGCCTTCGTCTGATTACGCGGATCGCACGGCACAGGCCGGCCTTGGCGGGTACGGAAGTCATCGACGTTACGGCCCTGCAGCCGACCGAGCACGCAACGCCGAATCGATTACAGGCCCCCGATGGATTCATTCCCGACGATCGAACACAGCCGATGCGGCTTGGCGCACCGGTGAAGGTGGAAATCCAGAATCAAGCCGGCAGATCCCCCTGGCATCTGGAGACCGGCGAGCTGGAGTATATCGGTGCCCGCCAGCGGCTGGCATCTCATACAACGGTTACCGTAACCCAAGGCAAAAACCGGCTTGAAGCCGAAGCGTTCGATGCGGATCTGGCTGCGGGCCACATCATTCTGACCGGCCAGGTGAGAGCGCGTTATGTTCCTTGATGCCAATCGGGTTCGTCCGCTGTTTGCTGCCGTGCTGCTGTGGAATGCAACCCTGGCGAACGCTGCGCCCGCCGCGGCGCCCATTCTCATCGAGGCGGATCGCGCCGAACTCGATCAAAACCAGCTCCAAAGTACCTACACCGGCAATGTGCGTATCACGCAGGGCACGACGGTGTTCACCGGCGAGCGTGTCACCGTACTGCACGACCCGGACGGCGTGCCGCGCCGGGTGGACGTCGCTGGAACACCTGCGCGCTTCAGTCAGCCCGCCGAAGCCAAGACGCCCGCGATCGATGCCAGGGCGGAGCGCATGCGCTACGACGCCGAATCCGGCCAACTGGAACTCAACGGATCGGCGTGGATCCGCCAAAATCGGGATGAAGTCTCGGGCGAGCGATTGATCTACGACCGCGTCAACCAGCGCATCCTCGCCACGGGCGAAGCCGGCGGCACCGATCGCGTTCGCATCACGATCCAGCCGCGCACCAGCCAGGATGATGCAACGCCATGAGCTGCGTGCTGGAAGCGGACACCCTCACCAAGCGCTACCGCAACCGCTCGGTGGTCAATGAGGTCTCGCTCCGTGTCCAGGCAGGTGAAGTGGTTGGCCTGCTGGGCCCCAATGGGGCCGGGAAAACGACCATGTTCTACATGATGGCGGGCCTGGTCCGACCGGATCGCGGGCGTATCATGCTGAGTGGCGAGGAAATCTCCGATCTTCCGATCCATTTGCGCGCGCGCCGTGGAATCGGTTATCTGCCCCAGGAAGCCTCGGTCTTCCGCCGGTTGACGGTGGCAGAGAACATTCTGGCGATTCTTGAACTCCGGCCCACGCTATCGGCGACGGATCGCAAGCGACGCTGCCAGTCCCTGCTGGAGGAGTTTCACATTGCGCATCTGCGTGACTCCCAGGGCATGAGCCTCTCGGGTGGCGAAAGGCGACGACTGGAGATCGCCCGCGCCCTGGCCGCCGAACCCAGCTTCATCCTGCTCGATGAGCCTTTTGCGGGCGTCGACCCCATTTCTGTCGTGGACATTCAGCGGATCGTGACCCACCTGCGCGATCGCGAGATCGGGGTCCTCATCACCGATCACAATGTCCGCGAAACACTTCATATTTGCGAGCGCGCCTATATCCTGAGCGAAGGCTCCATCATTGCCCAAGGTGAGCCTGATCAGATCCTGGCCGATAAGACCGTAAGGGAAGTCTACCTGGGCCAAGCATTCCAACTTTGACAGCCTTGCGCCCCACAGCCCCTTCGAGGGAGTAGAATCCGAACAATGATCGCTGCCAACCATTCGTCGTTCCTATGAAACAGACACTGCACCTCAAAATGGGCCAGCGTCTGGCCATGACCCCTCAACTGCAGCAGGCAATCCGCCTGCTCCAACTGTCGTCGATCGAATTGCAACAGGAAATCCAGACCATCCTCGATAACAATCTGATGATCGAGAATGGGTCAGCCGAGGGAAGCGACACGGCCGAGGACGCAGCCAGCGACTACCAGGAGACTGCAGGGGATTCGATGACCGGCCTTGATGCGTCAGCCGAAGCCCCAACCGATGCGCGCGGTGACGACTTAGACCTGGCGTGGGAAGACCCATGGTCGCAGGGCGAGGACACGGTTGCCGGCAGCGGGGAAGCCTGGGACTTCAATCAAACACCCAGTCAGGACGGCGGCGAGCTGCGAGATCATCTGATCTGGCAGATGCGTCTGGGCCACTTTTCCGAAACTGATGAGGCCATAGCGCTTGCCATCATCGACGCCATCAACGATGACGGCTATCTCACCGAGTCGCTCGATGCACTGGTTGGCGAGGTGGGTCCGGACTTGGCCACCGAGCCGGCTGAAATTCTTGCGGTTCTGCAACGGATTCAAGGTTTCGATCCCTTGGGTGTCGGCGCCCGTGACCTGCGCGAAGCGCTGCTGTTGCAGCTCAAGGCGATTCAGCCCAGCGACGTGCTCCCACTTGCGTGCGAGCTGGTCGAACATCACCTGGATCTGTTGGCCAACCGAGATTTCGCCACGCTTCAGCGCCGACTCAAAACGACGGAGGACGGATTGCGAGCGGCGATCGAATTGATCCAGCGCCTCAACCCACGTCCAGGGGCACAGATCTCTCAGAAAACGGCGGGATACGTGATACCCGATGTGATTGTCCGCCGTTCCGGTACGGGTTGGCGAGTCGATCTCAATACGGAAACCACCCCCAAGCTACGCATCAATCGGCTGTATGCCTCCCTCATCAAGCGTGCGGACAGCAGTCGCGACAACGAAACGATGCGTCAGCACCTCCAAGAGGCGCGATGGTTTCTGAAGAGTCTCCAGAGTCGCAACGAAACGCTGTTCAAAGTGGCCTCCAGCATCGTTGAACGCCAACAAGCCTTTTTCGATCACGGTGAAGAAGCCATGCAACCCATGGTGTTGCGCGAAATCGCCGAAGCGGTCGGCATGCACGAAAGCACCATTTCCCGCGTGACCAATCAAAAATACATGCATACCCCACGCGGCATCTTCGAGTTCAAGTACTTCTTTTCCAGCCACGTGACCACCGTCGACGGTGGCGAATGTTCCGCTACTGCGATTCAGGCCATGATCCGCAAGCTCATCGCGGCAGAAAACCCGCGCAAACCGCTGAGCGACAGTAAACTCACAGAGATGTTGCTGGGAAATGGAATCAATGTCGCCCGACGCACGGTTGCCAAGTATCGCGAATCCATGTCCATTCCACCTTCGAACGAACGCAAGCGACTGGTTTGAAGGGGCTGATTACCAAGGGGATGCCAGATGAAAATTGATGTTACCGGCCAGAATATCGAAATCACGACCGCCATCCGTCAATACGCCGCCGAGAAGCTCGAACGCATCCAGCGGCACCTCGATCAACCGCTGGACGCTCATATGGTGTTGCGGGTCGAAAAGGAACGCCATCATGCCGAAGCCAAGATCCCGGTGAACGGCAGCACGCTATTCGCCGATGCCACCAGCGAAGACATGTATGCGGCGATTGACGCCTTGGCCGACAAACTCGACCGCCAGGCGCTGCGTTACAAGGACAAGAATAACGATCACCATCCCCGGGAAGCCCGAAAATCCGAGATTCATAACCAATAGAGCGCCTAGCCCGGTCAAGCCTGCATGCTGCCAGGCTTGACCGCTTCCTTCCCGAGATCGCCACTTCGCAAGGTAACCCCTCTGATGAAGCTTTTGATCCTGAGTGGTTTGTCTGGCGCAGGAAAGAGCGTGGCCTTGCACATGCTGGAAGATCTTGGTCTTTACTGCGTGGACAATCTGCCGCTGTCCTTGCTCGAGGCACTCGTTGAGGATTTCTCCCGGCATGGGGATTTCTCCTCCCAGGGCGTCGCGGTCGGCATCGATGCGCGTTCTCGTGCGCCGGAACTGGACAGCTTCGGCGAATGCCTGGCTCGGTTACGTCGGCGGGGTGTGGATGTCGAGACCATATTCCTTCAAGCCGAACCGGATACGCTGCTCAAACGTTACAGCGAAACCCGGCGGCGTCACCCGTTGAGCAGCACGCAACGGGCGCTGGTCGAGGCCATCGAAGCGGAGCGCAAGCTGCTCAGCCCAATCGCCGAGCAAGCCGATCTGGTGCTGGATACCAGCCTGACCACGATGCACCAGTTGCGCGACAGCATCCGTCAACGCGTGCACGGTCGGGATGGCTTCTTTTCACTCATGATCCAGTCGTTCGCCTACAAACAGGGGGTTCCGTCCGATGCGGATTTCGTATTCGATATCCGCTGTCTGCCTAATCCTCACTGGCAACCGGGTCTGCGTCCGTTGACTGGTCTGGATACCGAGGTGGCGACCTATCTCGAAGCGGAGCCGCTGACTCAGGCTCTTTTCGACGATATCCGGTCCTATCTGGAACATTGGCTGCCGCGTTTCGAAACCGAAAACCGCAGTTACTTGACCGTGGCCATCGGCTGCACCGGAGGCCAGCATCGCTCGGTATATATGGCCGAGCGCCTGAAGCGCCATTTCAGCGCCAGTTACCCCAAAGTTTTGGTACGGCACACCGGTCTCCGATAGCAATATACGTGCCCATACGTTTTCATTCGCTGGACTGAATCTGTCCGTTTCCCTTAAAATGCCGGATATTGACTATTACCATCTGGACGGCCGGGTCAGGCCGTGGCCAATTGGAGCCGGGCGATGTCCGACACTGATCGTCCCGACAAAAAACCCGACCAAGCCGCCGCACTTCGAGAGGCGCTGAACCGCGGCGCCTATCAGCATGCGCAACGTTTGCTGCAAACGCTGCACCCGGCAGAAATCGCCGCGTTGCTGGAATCCACGCCATCTCCCGAACGCGAATTCATCTGGACCCTGGTCCCCGCCGAAGAAAACGGCGAAGTTCTCTTGCACGTCAATGACGATGTCCGTAATGCACTGATCCGTCACATGGATCCGGCCGAGCTGGTCGCAGCCACCGAACATCTGGACCTCGATGATCTCGCCGATCTGATCGATGATCTGCCGCGTGCAGTCACCCGCCAGCTCTTGCAGGCAATGGACCAACAGGAACGTTGGCGCCTGGAAACGGTTCTGTCCTATCCGGCGGAAAGCGCCGGGGGATTGATGAACCCCGAGGTCACGACCGTCAGACCGAACGTGACGCTTGATGTGGTCATTCGCTATCTTCGCCTCAAGGCGGAACTCCCAGACCAGACCGAGCAGCTGGTCATCGTCGACCGCTACGGCCACTACGTCGGCACGCTGCCGCTGCAGACCCTGTTGATCAGCGATCCAGACAAAACCGTGGCCGAGGTCATGGATACGGAAGTCGAACCGATTCCAGTGGATCTGCCGGCCCGCAAGGTCGCTCAACGATTCGCCGATCGGGACCTGTTGTCCGCGCCAGTCGTCAGTGTGGACGGTCTAGTGATCGGACGCATCACCATTGACGATGTCGTCGATGTGATCCGAGACGAAAGCGAACATTCGATGATGAGTCAAGTCGGCCTCAACGAAGAGGAAGACATGTTCGCGCCGGCCCTGCAGAGCTTTCGACGCAGGACCCTCTGGCTGGGGATCAACCTGGTCACCGCATTCATTGCTTCAGCGGTCGTGGGTTTGTTCGAAGCCACGCTACAGCAGGTCGTCGCGCTTGCCGTACTGATGCCGATTGTCGCCAGCATGGGCGGCATTGCGGGCAGTCAGACTCAGACGCTTATCATCCGCGGGCTCGCTCAGGGGCGGCTCACCGCCAGCAATGCGCAGCGCTTTATCAACAAGGAAATAATACTCGGCCTGCTCAATGGCTTGGCATGGGCGCTTGTCACTGCCTTGCTCGCCTTTGTCTGGTTTGGTCGCAGCGATCTCGCTCTGGTGATGGGGCTTGCAATGGTGGTCAACCTCTTGCTTGCAGCCGCCAGCGGGATCGGCGTGCCACTGATGATGCGGCGCCTTTCGATCGACCCTGCGCTGGCTGGCCATGTGGTGCTCACGACCGTGACCGATGTTGCCGGTTTTTTTGCGTTTCTTGGATTGGGCAGTTTGCTGCTCCGATAAAGACGGACTTTCATCAGGTGTGCACCGAGGGGTTCCTTGTTAGAATCCGCCACCTTCAACATTCAGTACAGCATTCGGGATGACACACGCATGCGTCACGGCATCACCCTATCTGCGTTTCTGCAACAGGAACAACGTCTCCACGACCTGAGCGCCGATCTGGCCGGGGTGATCGACGACATGGCACGAGCAATCAAGCAGATTGCTCATCATGTCAGCCTAGGTGCGCTCGGCGGGGTACTTGGCAACACCGATGCCATCAACATTCAAGGCGAAGTCCAGAAAAAACTGGACGTCGAAGCCAATGACATCATCCTGCGCTGTCATGAAACGTCGGGGCGCGTTGCGGCAATGGCCTCCGAGGAAATGGACTCCATCTATCTGCTTCCGATCGGCGAGCGGCGTGGCGACTACCTGCTGGTTTTCGATCCGCTCGATGGCTCCACCAATATCGACATCAACCTGTCGATCGGCACCATTTTTTCTGTTCTGCCCTGCCCGCGTGGCGTCACCGAGCCTCGCGAAAGCGACTTCCTCCAACCAGGGCGCAATCAATGCTGTGCCGGATACGCCCTCTATGGTCAGGCCACCATTTTGGTGCTGACGCTGGGACGTGGGGTCGTCAGCTTCACCCTGGATCGGGCCGTTGGCGAGTTCATCCTTGTTCAGGACAGCTTGCATATCGATACCGAAGGTCACGAATACGCCATCAATACCTCAAACTGGCGATTCTGGGAGCCTCCCATTCAACGCTACATTGAAGAATGCCATGCTGGAACCACCGGACCCCGCGGCAAGAACTTCAACATGCGCTGGATGGGCGCCATGGTCGCCGATTGCCATCGCGTGTTGAGTCGTGGCGGGATATTCCTGTACCCGCGCGACCTCCGCGATCCCACCAAGCCTGGCAAATTGCGTCAGCTTTATGAGGCCAATCCAATGGCGCTGCTGGCGGAGCAGGCCGGCGGGGTGGCCAGTACGGGCCGCCAGGCCATCCTGGATTTGCTCCCCAAGACGCTTCATCAACGCATCCCCGTAATTCTGGGGGCCAGCGAGGAAGTGAGGCTGATCGAAAACTACTACCGTGATCACCCGATACATCCGGAATGATTCCCCCGCCTGGCTCGCTTGAGTCTGGTGAAAAGCTCACCTAGAATGGCATCGCTTCGCAGGATTAGAGTCAGCAAGCCCGCTTCGCATACGGGCGCTGCCGAGGCCTGCATCCATTTGCCACGCAAGGAACCCTTATGCCTTCGCGCTTGTCCGGCATAGCACTCCTCGGTTTTCTATCCCTGCCCTTTCACGCTGTCGCATCCGATCGGATCGACGTGCCGATCCTGGGACCGAACGGTCCGTCGCGTGAGCATATCGGCGTCACGTCCTGGAGCGCGCTCAAGGATCAGGGTGTGGTGCGCCAACAATACGACTTCAGTTGTGGTTCGGCGTCGCTGACGACGATCTTGCAGGAATACATCGGCCTGCAAGTTACTGAAACGGATGCCATGAACGGCATGCTGCGCTTCGGTGAAACCCAAAAAATCATCGAACGGCGCGGATTTTCGCTTCTGGATATGAAGCGCTATGCGGCGCAGATCGGCTATCGCAGCGCCGGGTTCAAGGCCGAGTTTTCGGACCTTGAGACACTCAAACATCCCGGCATCGTGCCCATCAAGTACGCCGGATTCGATCATTTCGTGGTTCTCAAGTCGATTCATGCAGGTCATGTCCTGATCGCGGATCCGGCGCTGGGCAACTTCACCATGACCACCTCGCAGTTCCAGAAATTCTGGGAGCCGAAGGTCATCTTCATTGTCTATCCCAAGATCGGGGAAGAAAAGAATTTCGGCTTCGCGCTGTCGGACAACGATCTCAGCTTCATCGGTGAAGATCGCATCCGACGCACGGCTCTGCTCGAAATTCCCGGTTTCTGGTCTGCATTGCAAGCCACCAATTTCCGGTCTGTCGGCATACGCTGAGCGCAGTCCTTGCCTGTGAGATCTCTCGGCCCCTCCCAAATTCAAGCACTCTACGGAAGACATCAATGATCACATCACCGGCCTTCTCCCGTCTCAGCAACCGACCCAAACAGCGCACTTTGCTGGCTTCGATGACGCTTCTCGGCCTGTTGGCTGCGGCCGCTCCTTCAGTCCTGTGGGCACAGGCGGCCGGGGAAGCCTCGCCTGAAGAGCAGGAACGTGCCCGCGAAGTACTGCGGCAGAAAGAGTCCGATCCCAGCAAGGAAGAGAATCTCGAGCAGATCCTGAATAAGACCCAGCAGGATTACTCACTGGTGAAGCAGGGCTGGTGGGACATCTTCCTGAACATCGATTACACGTATTTCGGCGATGCCCGCTCTCAGGATGCCCTGATCATCGAGCAGACGCGCAATGGCCGCAATCAGCAGCCCACTTTTCAAGTGGTCGATTTCCGGCCGATCGACGTCGTTCAGGATGCTCAGCACACCATCACGCCCCGCCTGAGCGTCGATTACGGCGTGCTCGACAACCTGAGCCTGGGTTTCGCATTGCCGGTGGTCGGCAAATATGACAACGTCGATGACGTAACCGAATTCGACATCGGTGATGTCTCGATGCGTCTGCGCTGGCAGCCATTTGCAGCACTTCCTGGCCAAGCCCGCTGGACCCTGCTGGGCGAAGTGACTGCACCAACCGGCTCGAGTCCTTTCGAAACTGAACTTGGTGAAGAACTGGCTACCGGCGACGGCTACTACTCTGCCAGTCTCGGGGTGAATGTCTCCAAGGTCATCGACCCTGTAGTCGCATTTGGCTCTTTCAGCCTCATTCAGGGCTTCAAGGAAGATGGATTGGACCAGGTTCGTCAAACGCTTGACGGTCAACCATTGATCCTCACCGAAGTCGATCCGGGGCTGCAGGCCCAATTGGGGCTCGGCGTCGCGTTCGCGCTTTCCTATGATGTCTCGATGACGTTCCAGTATCAGTTGGGCTATGCGCAGGAAACCGACCTGAAGTTCGCCAACGGGCTCTCGGCTTCCAGCCTTGATCAGACTATCGGTGTGTTCAACCTCACGACTGGGTTCCGCCTGAGTCCGGATCGCGTCCTGAACGTCTCGGTCGGTTTTGGCAATACCGAAGCCTCCCCCGACGTCTTCCTAGGCGTCAGCCTGCCCTTCACGGTGGAAAAGCTGTCTCAATTGATCTGAACCGCCGCCCTGATCGCCTCAACCGGAAGCCCGCCGATCGGCGGGC